>VGNK01000009.1 GCA_016866055.1 Chloroflexota bacterium
CGCGGCCTCGCGCTCGCGCGCGACGTGCGGCGCCGCGAGGTCGAAGAGCACCGCGTCGGCGGCGGTCGTCGCTGCGGCCGCGTACGCGGCCTCGTCCGCGCCGGCGATCACGAGGATGCTGCGCAACGCGAGCATGGCGCCTCCGCTCAGGTCCGTGGGTGGGACGATGCTACGGGCTCGCGCGCCGCCGCGGCCGCCGCGGGCTCAGCTCAGGCGTCCCTCCGGATCGCGAGCGGGAGCGTCTCCTCGATGAACCGGACGGCGCGCTCTCCGCCGCGTCCGCTCGCCGCGTCGCGGTCGTAATATCGCAGCGCGAGCGCGATCGAGAGCTGCTGTGCCTCGGCGAGCAGGATCTCGCGCCGCAGTCGGCGCGGCTCGTATCCCTCGAGCAGGGTGGAGAGCAGCGGCCACCCGTGGTGCCACGCGAACCCCGCGAGGTCCCACGCGGGGGCGGCCACCATCGCATCGCCAAAGTCGATCAGCCCCGCGAGGGCGCCGTCGGGCGAGCTGAGCACGTGCGTCGGCGTGAGGTCGCCGTGGCAGATGGCGCGCGCCAGGGTGGGGTCGCCCCAGCGCAGGAGCGGCTCGCGCAGCGCGGCGAGGGCGCCGACGAGGTGCGGCGCGGCGGGCGCGATCGGGTGCGCGATCAGCGGGCGCCCGTCGAACGGCCAGAGGCCCGGCCAGCGGACCAGCAGGCCCTTGGCGGGTTCGCCGGCGACGCCCCGTGGCGCGCCTCTCTCGTCCGCGAGCATCCCCCAGCCGCTCGCCGGGAGGGCGTGCAGCGCCCGCAGGAGCGTGCCCAGCTCGCGGGCCGCCCGCTCGCGCGGGTCGGGGCGGGCCGGCGGATCGCCCGCCCCCAGTGGCCGTCCGTCCACGAACGACGTCACCGCCCACGGAAGGCGGCCGCCCAGCGGGTCCGCGCGCGGATCGACGTCGGCATGGGTGACGATCGCGCGCGGCACGCGCGGGTCCCGCGGGTGCAGCCGCTCCAGCAGCGATGCGCGCGCCTCGAACGCGGCGCGCACGCGCCGCGGGCCCGCGAGCGACGCCGGCCGCTCGACGGAGACGACGAGCGCCTCGCCGCCGGTCTCGACCCGCCAGGCGACGGTGGAGACGCCGTCGGCGAGCGGCGCCGCGGCGCGGGGGGTGAGCCCGCACGCACGCGCGATTGCCGTGACGCCGTGCTCATCCGGCAGCGCGGGAGGCGCGGCCACCGCTGGGTCGCTACGCGCCGGAGAGGATCGTGTCGAGCTCGTCGGCGGTGGCCGACGGTCCCACGACGGCGATCGCGTACTGTGCCGGCCCGATCACGCGCGCGGCCACGCGCCGCACGTCGTCGGCGGTGACCGCGCGCATGCGCTCGACGGTGACATCGGGCGGCTCGATCGCGCCGTCCTGCAGGAGCTGGTTCCCGCGGCGCTGGCCCACGGACATCGGCGTCTCGAGCGAGAGCCGGAACGTGCCGACCGCGAAGTCCTGGGTGCGCTGGAGCTCCTCGTCCGGCATCGGCTCGTCCACGAGCTTGCGGAGCTCTGCGAGGATGACGCGCAACGCTTCCTCCTCGTGCTCGCGCGTCACGCCCGCGGTCACCGTGAGCGTCCCGATGTCCTGGTAGCGGCTGACGCTCGACGAGACCGCGTAGGCGAGGCCGCGGCGCTCGCGCACCTCCTTGAACAGTCGCGACGACATCCCGCGCCCGAGCGCGGTGTTCATGATCTCGAGCGCGTAGCGGTCCAGGTCCTGCCGCGCGATGGCCTGCATGGAGAGCGCGATGTTCGTCTGCTCGAGTTCGCGTGGCTCGACCTGGATGTAGTCCTCGGGCCGGCCCCAGTGGGACGCGGCCCCCTCGGGCTTCATGCCGCCGGGCACTCCCGCGAGGTGACGTCCGGCGGCGTCGAGCACGCGCTCGTGCGTGACGTTCCCCGCGACGGAGAGTACGCAGTTCGAGCCGAGGTAGTACGCGCCGAGGTGCGCGACGAGGTCGTCGCGCCGCATCCCGCCGACCGTCTCGAGCGAGCCCGCGATGGGCCACCCGATCGGCTGGTCACCGTAGATCGCGCGGCCGATCAGCTCGCCGACGTAGGACCCGGGGCTGTCGTGTGCTCGCCGGATCTCCTGCTGCACGACCGTGCGCTCACGCTCGAGTTCGTCGGGCACCAGCAGGCTGTGCTGCAGCATGTCGGCGAGCACGTCGATGCCGGTCTCGTACCGCTCGAAGGGGAGGTTCGCCCAGTAGCAGGTGAGCTCCTTCGTGGTGTACGCGTTGAGCCCGCCGCCGGCCCCCTCGATCGCCTCCGAGATGAGCGCGGCGTCCGGGCGGCGTTCAGTCCCCTTGAAGAGCATGTGTTCGATGTAGTGGGAGAGGCCGTTTGTACGGGGGAGCTCGTCGCGCGAGCCGACGCCGACGAAGAGGGCCACCGCCGCCGACTGCGCGGTCGGCATCGAGGTGGTGAGCACGCGCAGTCCGTTGGACAGTGTGGTAATTTCCGGACCGTTCGGCACCAGCGGTCCAATCTGCGCGAGGCGTGCGCGGACTACGGCCTGACCGCGCATCAGCCTAGGTGCGCCCGACTGACGCAGCAACACGGCTCCCATGACGCAGGAGGCGCAGGGAGTCGGCGGTGCCGCGATGCCATGTCGGCGCACACGGACGGAGGGAACCAGCGTGGCAGAGGCAATCAACGGGCGCATCCTGAACGTCAACCTGACCACGGGCGAGGTCGAGGTGGAGGAGATCCCGGAGGCCCGCTACCGCGAGCTGCTCGGCGGCTACGGGCTCGGTTCGCGGCTCCTCTTCGACCGCATCCCCGCGGGCGCCGATCCGCTCGGCCCCGACAACATCCTCGGCTTCTTCCCCGGCCTGCTCACCGGAACGCCGCTCTTCGGCCAGCGCTTCCAGGTCGTCTGCAAGTCGCCGAAGAACAACGGCTGGGGCGACGCGAACTGCGGGGGCGACTTCGGCCCCGCTCTGAAGTTCGTCGGCTACGACGGGCTCCTCGTGAGCGGCCAGTCGGAGAAGCCCGTCTACATCTACATCGACGACGACACCGTGGAGATCCGCGACGCCTCGAAGTATTGGGGCGGGCTCGCGATCGACGTCGAGGACCAGATGAAGGAGGACCTCGGGAAGAAGATCAGCGTCGCGCTGATCGGTCCCGCCGGAGAGCACCTCAGCATCATGTCGGGCGTCGCGAACGAACGCGGCCGGCTCGCAGCCCGTTCCGGCGTCGGCGCGGTGATGGGCTCGAAGAAGCTCAAGGCCGTCGTCTGCAAGCCGACCAAGAAGATCATGGCGCAGAACAAGGACGTCCTGCTCACGGTCAGGGACAGCCTGCAGGGCTTCAACCAGCGCTCGCGGCAGTTCTTCACGACGTTCGGCACCACGGGCATCACCGCGAACTCGGCGATCAACGGCGACGCTCCGGTGAAGAACTGGGGCGGGATCGGGATCGTCGACCTCGTGGGTGCGCTCGACACGTCGAACATGACGGGCCCGAACGTCAACGAGAGCATGGAGAAGAAGTACGCGTGCTGGCACTGCCCGGTGGCGTGCGGCGCGGAGTCGGTGGACGGCAGCGACCGCGGTGAGTTCGCGTTTCCGAAGCACACGCACCGCCCCGAGTACGAGACGATGGGCTCCTTCGGCGCGGCGAACGGGATCAGCGATCTCGACGCGATGATCGCGGCGAACCACTGGTCGAACCAGTACGGGCTCGACACGATCTCGACCGGCGCGACGATCGGGTTCGCGATCGAGTGCTACGAGAACGGCGTGATCACGAAGGAGGACACGGACGGCGTCGACCTGCGCTGGGGCAACGCCTCGGCGATGATCCAGGCGCTGCACAAGCTCGGACGCCGCGAGGGCCGCTTCGGCGAGATCTTCGCGGACGGGATCCAGCGCGCCGCCGAGCGCATCGGCGACCGCGCGACGCCGTTCGTGACGTCGATCGACGGCGAGGAGCTGCCGATGCACGACCCGAAGCTCGACATTGGCTTCGCCGCGTCGTACGCCCTGGACCCCACGCCGTCGCGCCACACGCTCTGGTCGCCGGGCAAGTCGTCGCGCTTCCCGACGATGCCGAAGGCGCCGGAGGACAAGAAGCAGTTCACCGGCCGCGGGAAGATCCACAAGGCAGCGCACGAGCAGGCGCACGTCATGAACTCGGCCGGCATGTGCTACTTCATCTTCACGATGGCGCCGACCGACCGGGTCCCCGAGTGGATCAACCTCGTCACCGGCTGGGACACGACCTACGAGGAGCTGAACGCGGTCGGCGAGCGCATCGCGAACCTGCGGCTCGCGTTCGCGGTGAAGCACGGGAACAACCCGGCGAAGCGCAAGGTGCCGGGGCGCATCCTCGGCGCGCCTCCCCAGGCGACCGGCCCGCACGAGGGCTTCACGATCGACCTCGAGACGATGAAGCGCGAGTGGTACGACGAGGCCGGGTGGGACCAGGAGTCGAGCAAGCCGAGCCGGCAGAAGCTCGAGTCGCTCGGACTGCGCGACGTGGCGGACGCCATCGCGGCAGTCTGACGCCGGACTTCAGGTTCGAAGCCGCGCGGCCCCTCCCGACGAGGGGCCGCGTTCGCGTCGAGGTCCGCGGCGCCTGCCGCACGCGAGTGGGGGATCGCGCCGCGCCGCGGCGACGCGGTCCGGCGCGCTTCGGACGTCGGGACGGGAGGGTTCGTCGCCCGCACGTTTGGCGACCGCACGTTTGACACCCCCCGGGGGACCACGGAAACTGGGTCAAACCGGGCCCCTCCCCGTCGTGCGAAGGCCTCATGACCAAGTACATCTTCGTGACGGGCGGTGTCGTCAGTTCCGTCGGCAAGGGTATCGTCACCGCCTCGCTCGGCCGGATCCTGAAGTCTCGCGGGCTCGCCGTCTCCATCCTCAAGCTCGACCCCTACATCAACGTCGACCCGGGCACGATGTCGCCGTACCAGCACGGCGAGGTCTTCGTCACCGATGACGGGGCGGAGACCGACCTCGACCTGGGGCACTACGAGCGGTTCCTCGACGAGGACCTGACCGCCGCGAACTCCTCGTCGAGCGGGCAGATCTACGACGAGGTGATCCGCAAGGAGCGCCGGGGCGACTACCTCGGCGGCACGATCCAGGCGATCCCCCACGTCACGAACGAGATCAAGCGGCGCATCCGGCTCGCCGGCCAGGCGCTGCGCGCCGACGTGGTCGTGGTCGAGGTGGGGGGCACCGTCGGCGACATCGAGAGCCAACCGTTCCTCGAGGCGATCAGCCAGATCCGCCACTCGACGGGCCGCGAGGACACGATGGCGATCCACGTGACCCTGCTCCCGTACATTGGGGCCACGCGCGAGCTGAAGACGAAGCCGACGCAGCACTCCGTCCGCGAGCTGCGCACGTTCGGCATCCAGCCGGACGTGATCCTCGCGCGCTCGGACCACCCGGTGCCGGAGTCGCTGCGCGACAAGATCGCGCTCTTCTGCAACATCGAGCGCCAGGCGGTGATCCCGCTCGAGACCGCAGAGTCGATCTACGAGGTGCCGCTCATCCTCGAGTCTGCGGGGCTGGGCGACCTCGCGGTGCGCCACCTGGGGACCGGGGAGAAGACGCCGTCCCTCGACGAGTGGCGAAACTTCGTCCAGCGGCTGCGGAACCCGCGGCGATGCGCGCGGATCGCGGTCGTCGGGAAGTACGTGGAGCTGCACGACGCCTACCTCTCGATCAAGGAGGCGCTCGTGCACGCGGGGGTCCATCACGCGGCCGCGCTCGACCTGCACTGGGTGCACTCCGAGGAGCTCGAGCGGCGATCGCCGCAGGAGGTGATCGGGGACGTCGACGGGATCCTCCTCTGCCCCGGCTTCGGCGATCGCGGGCTTGAGGGCAAGATCAACGCGGTCCGGTACGCGCGCAAGGGGTTGATCCCGTACCTCGGCGACTGCCTCGGGATGCAGATGCTGGTCGTGGAGTTCGCGCGCAACGTCGCAGGGATGCCGGCGGCGAACACGACGGAGGCGGATCCGCGCACGCCCTTCCCGGTGATCTCGTTGCTGTCCGAGCAGCGCGAGGTCCACGACCTCGGCGGGACGATGCGGCTCGGAGGCTACGACTGCCGCCTCGTGGCCGGGACACGCGCCGCGCTGGCATACGACGCGGAGATCGTGCGCGAGCGCCACCGGCACCGATACGAGGTGAACAACCAGCTGCTCCTGCAGCTCGAGCAACACGGGCTGGTGCCGGCGGGCTGGACGGCGGACGGACAGCTCGTCGAGATCGTCGAGCTCCGCGATCACCCGTGGATGGTGGGCGCGCAGTTCCACCCGGAGTTCACGAGCCGGCCGAACCGCCCGAACCCGCTCTTCCGCGAGTTCGTCGCGGCGGCGCTGGCGCACGCGGACGCCGCCGGCCGCGCGGCCGAGGCGGCGCCCCAGGAGGCGGCGACGACGGGAACCGGCGGGGCGTGACGCTCTGGCGGTTCCTCCACCTGCTGTCGCTCTTCTGGCTGATGGCGGGGATCGGGAACACCGTCGTGCCCGCCTGGCGCGCGTGGCTCAACCAGGATCTCGAGGAGCGAGCCTTGCTGCTCGTGGAGGCGCAGCGCAACGAGTCCACGTGGCTACTCCCCGGGATGATCGCGACCGTCGTCAGCGGGTACGCGTGGGCGGCGGCCGGGAACTACAACGTGATCACCACCGGGTGGCTCCTCGCGTTGCAGATCGTGCTCGCGGTCGACATCTTCATCTTCCTCCCGATGATGGGGGTGGGGCTGCGCCGCGTGCGCCTGCTCGCGCTGCAGGCGCGCAAGCAGGGCGAGGTCACCGACGCGCTGCGCGATGCGTTGGCGGACAACGTGCCGCTCGTATTCGGGACGCTGATCGTGGTGACGGTCCCCGTGATGCTGTGGCTCTCCGTGTTCAAGCCGTTCTGAACGGCCCGAGGAGGACGCGATGCGCATCTTCATGGACACCGCGAACATCGACGAGATCCGTCGTGGCGCGGCGATGGGGGTGGTGGACGGGGTGACCACGAACCCCACGCTCGTGGCGAAGGAAGGGGTCGAGTACCGCGACCGCGTGCTCGAGATCTGCGACGTCGTGGACGGGCCGATCTCCGCGGAGTGCGTCTCGACGACCGTCGACGCGCTCGTGGAGGAGGCGCGCCGCGTCGCCGCCTGGCACCCGAACGTCGTCGTGAAGATCCCGATCGGCGAGGTCGGGCTGCAGGCGATCCGGCGGGTGAGCGCCGAGGGCATCAAGGTGAACACGACCCTCGTCTTCTCGGCGAACCAGGCGCTGCTCGCCGCGCGGGCAGGGGCGACCTACGTCTCGCCGTTCATCGGGCGCCTGCAGGACGCCGGCCAGGACGGGATCGAGGTGATCCGTGAGATCGTCGCGATCCTGGAGACGTACCACCTACCCACGCAGGTGCTCGCCGCGAGCATCCGCGGGCCCCGAGACGTCACCGAGTCGGCGCTCGCCGGGGCACACATCGCGACGGTGCCCCCTGCGGTACTCTTCCAGATGGTGCACCACCCGCTAACCGACGTCGGGATCCAGCGGTTCCTCGCCGACGCCGCGAAGTACACGCCCGTGTAGCGGCACGGGCCGCCGGGCAGCCGGTCCGGTGCGGGGAAACCCGCATGCGCCCCGGTGGACGCTCCCACTTGTCGAGAACGGCCGCGATTGGGTAGCATGCAGGAGCCAGCATCGATGGCACCCTTCTCCAGCCTCTTCTCGCGCAAGGTATTACCGGCTACATGACGAGTACCTCTCCACGTGGGCACGACGGCGTGCCTTCCGACGTGTCCAGCGAGTCCCGGCGCCGCGGGCGGCGACCGGGCCGCAACGGAGGCATGCGCGACCGCGAGGCTCGCGAGCTCCGAGACGCTCAGCAGTACGAGCAGCGGACGGACCCGAACGTCCCTGCCGTCGACATCGCCGACCTCGAAGACCGCAGCCGCGACCAGCTGATCGAGTTCGCCGACGAAGAGCTCGGCATCGAGAACGCGGCGGGCTTCCCGAAGCAGGAGCTGATCTTCCGCATCCTGCAGCGGCAGGCCGAGCGCAACGGCACGATCTACTCCGGCGGCGTGCTGACCGTCGTGGACGATGGGTTCGGCTTCTTGCGCGGTGAGCGCCTGCTTCCGGGCCCGAACGACGTGTACGTCTCGCAGTCTCAGATCCGCCGCTTCGGCCTCCGCTCGGGCGACTACGTCACCGGCCAGGTGCGCCAGCCCAAGGAGTCGGAGAAGTACTACGGGCTGCTGCGGGTCGACACCGTCAACGGGATGGACCCCGAGGACGCGAAGCGCCGCGCGGACTTCGAGAGCCTCACCCCGATCTTCCCGAACCGGATGCTGCGCCTCGAGACCGTGCAGGGCGAGGTCTCGCAGCGGATGGTCGACCTCTTCGCGCCCATCGGTCGCGGGCAGCGCGGCCTGATCGTCTCGCCGCCGAAGGCCGGCAAGACGATGCTGCTAAAGTCGATCGCGCACGGGATCGTGCAGAACCACCCCGAGTGCCACCTGATGATTCTCCTCATCGGCGAACGCCCCGAGGAGGTCACGGACATGAAGCGCTCCGTGCGCGGTGAGGTGATCGCGTCGACTTTCGACGAGCCCGTCGAGGATCACACGCGCGTGACGGAGGCGGCGCTCGAGCGCGCGAAGCGGCTCGTCGAGGGCGGCGTGGACGTCGTGATCCTGATGGACTCGATCACGCGCCTCTCGCGCGCGTACAACACCGCGATGCCGACGAGCGGCCGCACGCTCTCCGGCGGTATGGACCCGATTGCGCTCTACCCGCCGAAGCGGTTTTTCGGCTCTGCGCGAAACACGGAGGAGGGTGGCTCGCTGACGATCATCGCGACCTGCCTGATCGAGACCGGATCGCGCATGGACGACGTGATCTTCGAGGAGTTCAAGGGCACCGGGAACATGGAGCTCCGCCTGGTGCGACGGCTTGCCGAGAAGCGCGTCTTCCCGGCGATCGACGTGCTCGCTTCGTCGACCCGGCGCGAGGACCTGCTCTTCGGCGAGGAGGAGCTACGCCAGATCTGGCTGCTCCGGCGGATGGCCGCGATGATGGAGGAGGACGGCTCGGATGCCACCGAGCGCGTGCTCGAGCGGTTGGTGCGCACGAAGAACAACGGCGACTTCCTCGCCACCCTGAAGACCGACGTCATCTAAGCAAGCGTTCGCTGTTGAAAGTCCGCGAAGAGACAGGGCGCGCCGCGGTGGGGCGCGCTGATCGTTGTGCCTGCTGTCGGTAGCAGGGAAGAATTGTGGATAAGTGGTAACCCCGCTGGTCATCCAATGTGTAGCAGGTGATAGGATCCCTTCGGCTCGCGGGGTGCACCCGCGGGCCCCATCCATGGCGGGGATGGGCCCTCGGGCCTGGTGGGCAGGGATGCGCTATCCAGGGAACGGTCAACCCACCGTCTAGACGGCCGCGCCGGAGCCGTCGTCTGTTGCGAGCCCGCCTTCACCCGCAGCGGGCCGCCGGTCGTCACCAGCGCCCCGTCGCCCATTTCAGCGTCATCGTCTCGTTGCTGCTGGCGCTCGTGTTCGTCGGGCGCTTCCCCACCGCGGTTCCGGCATCCGTCCCACAGCCGTCGCTGCTGGTGAGTCGCATCTCGCTGCCCGGGCTCGCGACCTCCGCCGCCGCCGCCTCGCTCCCGGGCGAGATCGGCTCGGCCCCCCTGCCACTGACCGTCACCGCCCCGGCCTCCGTGCAGGATCAGGTGGTTGGCGCGCAGAACGGCACCGCCGCAACGGTCGCGGCGCTCGCCGATCGCCAGCGGTCCGCCGCGGTCGCCGCCGATGTCGTGACGGCCGCGCGCACGGAGCGGCTCCCGATCTTCTTCGAGTACAAGGTGCAGCCCGGCGACACCGTCAGCTCCATCGCCGCGCGATACCACATCAGTTCGGACTACATCGTCTGGAACAACAACGACATCAGCGACCGCGACCTGCTTTCCATCGGGTCGACGCTGCAGATCCCGTCGGTCGAGGGCATCATCCACTCCGTCCGCTTTGGCGAGACCGTCTCGGAGATTGCCCAGCGCTACGGCGCGGAGGCGCGCGACATCATCGAGTTCACCGCGAACGGTCTCCGTGAAGACCCGAATCGGCTCCGCTCCGACGCGCTCATCCTCGTCCCGGGCGGGAAGAAGCTGCCGCCGCCGGCGCCGACGTTGCGGCCCGACGCGGCCCCGGCCGCGACGGTCGGCGACGCGGACGCGTGGTTCTGGCCCGCGCGCGGACCGATCACCTCGTACTGGGGCCCGTCGCACCCGCTCGGGATCGACCTCGGCGCGGCATGGGGCTCGCCGGTGACATCTGCGCGGGGCGGCACGGTCTCGTTCGCGGGCGGCCACCCCTGCTGCTCCTACGGGCTGCACGTGATCGTGAACCACGGCGGCGGCTACGAGACGCTCTACGCGCACCTCTCGAGCATCAACGTGGTGCCGGGCCAGCGCGTCAACCGCGGCGACCTGGTGGGCGCGGTCGGACAGACTGGTCGCTCGAGCGGGCCGCACCTCCACTTCGAGCTGTTGCGCAACGGGATACCGCAGAACCCGCTCGGGTTCCTCCCTTAGCGCGCGTCGCGATCCGGTCCACGCGGAGGGTGCCAGCGGCGCCGTCGTTCGTGTGAGGCGGGGACGCCGCCGACGCTCAGCCGCGAGACTCGAGGAGCATGACGCGGGTGCCGTCCCCGCCGACCGTCCGTCGGTTGAGCGTCGCGCGCGAGACGGCTGCCTCCGGGGTCACGCCGAGTTGCTGGAGGAAGGTCTGCAGCGCCGCCGGCATCCCGCGTTTTGCCGGCTCGTAGGCGATCGGGATCGCGATGTGCGGCTCGAGCGCCCGTGTGACGCGGGCCGCCTGATCGGGCGTGAGCGCCTCGTCGCAGCCCACCGGGACGAAGAGCACGTCGAGGTTCGAAAGGTGCTCCGCCTGTTGCGCCGTGGGCGGGGCGCTGAGCCCGCCGAGGTGGGCGAGCCGCAGCTCCTCCGTCTCGAAGATGAAGATGGTGCTGCGGAGCGCTGCCGGGTCCTGATTAGTCGCAGGGCGGAGTGCGGCGCGCAGCCCTTCGATGTGGATCCCGCTGATCTCGTACTCGCCGGGACCGTCGAGCACCATCACCTCGCCGCGGACGCCCGCCACGTGGTCGTGGTGCGGGTGGTGGTGGCTGACCGTCACGATCTCCCCCTGCGGGCGCCCCATGTCGTTGCCGTCGGACTTGTCCGTCGGGTCCATGACGACGGCCGCGTCGCGCGCGCGCAGGCGGATCGCCGCATGGCCGAGCCAGGTGATGTCCACCGATGCCTCCGCGTGTGAGAGGGGAGTGGGTCGATCCTACCCAGGGCGATCGGCACGGCCAACCGCCTCAGGGGATCGCGGCGTCGCGGCCGGGAAGCGGCAGCACCCCCCCCGGCACGACCTCAGGCAGCCGCCGCATCGCGCGTGGGTGCGCGAGCAGGAGCGAGGCGTGGTGCGCTCCGCCGGTCGCGTTCACGCCGGCGACCAGCACGGTGTCCTCGCGCACGCCGCGCGGGTTGGCGTCGAGGTCGACCTCCGGGTCCTCGCGCTCGAGGTTTCGCGTCGGCGGGATCGCCTGGCGCGCGAGCGCCTCGAGCATGATCACCACGCTCAGCGGCCCGGAGGCGCCGAGCAGGTGGCCCGTAAACGACTTCGGCGCCGGGGTGTACATGTGGTGCCGCGTCGCCGCCCCGAAGACGCGGCGCACGCCGAGCGCCTCGGCGCGGTCGCCCTCGACCGTGCCCGCCGCGTCGAGCGCGATCACGTCGACCTCGGCCTGGATGCGGCCGCTGAGCACCAGCGCCTGCTGGAGCGCCTGGCCGATCTCGGCGGCGCCGGTGGCGGGCTCGCCGCTGCGCCCGGGCGAGATGCTCAGCCCCTCCCCCTCGATCTCCGCGAGGATGCGCGCACCCCGCGCGACCGCCACCTCGATCAGCTCGAGCACGACCACCGCGGCGCCCTCGCCGATCACGATCCCGTCGCGGTCCGCGTCGAGCGGGCGCGAGGCGCTGGCGGGGTCGTCGTTGCGCGCCGAAAGGAGGCCGGCGCCCTCGTACGCCGCAAGAGTGAGCGGGGTGATCGGCGCCTCGGTGCCGCCCGCGAGCGCGACGAGCGCGTCGCCGCGCCGGATCAGCGCAGCGGCCTCGATGATCGCCTCCAGTCCGCCGGCCCCGACCCCGCCGAGCTCGAGCGCGGGCCCCGTGCTCCCCAGCAGCGCGGCGATCCGGGCGGCGGGCGCGGCGCCGAGCGCCGCCGGCGCGAGCGCGTCACGCGCACCGGCGACGTCTCCCGCGAGCAGACGGCGCGCCCCCTCGAGCGCCCCCTCGTCGGGCGGGTGGTACGACGCCATCGCGACTGCCGTCTGGCCGCGGTTCTGCGGCGTCAGCGTGAGGCCCGCCGCGCGCAGCGCGTCGAGCGCGGCGATCGCGGCGAACCGGCTCCGCCGGTCGAGCCCCGCCCAATAGGCGTCGGTGAAGCGCCGGTCGGTCACGTCCGCGCCGGCGATCTCCGAGGCGATGCGTGTGCGGAAGGGCGAGGCGTCGAAGCGCGTGATCGGACCGACGCCGGAGGCGCCGGCCGCGATCGCCTCCCAGATCGCGGCCGGGGTACGGCCGAGCGAGCAGATCGCGCCGGCGCCGGTGATCACGACGCGCGGCCGGGGCGCCTCTTCGGGCCGGCTCGAGCGCGCGGTCACGCGGGATCAGGTTTCGGCGCGCCGGCCCGCAGCCGCGGCGGAGGGCGCGGCGGGGGCGCGCACGCCGCTCCACTCGACCACCATCGCGCCACAGGCGAGCCCGCCCCCGAAGGCGGCGAGCAGCACCTGGTCGCCCGGACGCAGGCGGCCTGCGTCGCTCGCCTCGGCGAGCGCGACCGGGATCGAGGTGCTCGAGATGTTGCCGGTCCGGTCGAGGTTGACCACCACGCGCTGCATCGGCAGGCCGAGGCTCCGTGCCATGGCCTGCAGGATGCGGATGTTCGCCTGGTGGGGCACGCAGAGCGCGACGTCGTCGACCGTCAGGCCCGCGCGCGCGAGCGCGTCCGAGGCGGACTCGCTGAGCGCGGTGACGGCGGCGCGGAAGACCGCCTGCCCGTCCATCACGATGTGCGCCTCCGCGCTGAGCGCCGCCGCGCTGAGCGCCGCCGCCGTGGGCGTGCACGGACCGGTCGCGTAGATCGCGTCCGCCTGGCTGCCATCCGAGCGCAGCAGCAGCGCGCCGACGCCGCCGGGTTCGCCGGGGGCCGCGCGCTCCAGCACGACCGCCCCGGCGCCGTCGCCGAACAGCACGCAGGTCGTGCGATCCGTCCAGTCGACGATGCGCGACATCGTCTCGCTGCCGACGACCACGACCCGCTCGGCCGTGCCCGCGGCGATGGACTGCGCTCCGACGCTGAGGGCGGAGAGGAAGCCGGTGCACGCGGCGTTGACGTCGAACGCGGCGGCCCGACGCGCGCCGATCGCGTGCTGGATCCGGGTCGCGGTGGAAGGGAACATGCCGTCCGGCGTGCACGTGCCCGTGACCACCAGATCGACGCCGGTCGGGTCCAGACGCGCCGACGCGAGCGCCTCCCGTGCCGCCTCGGCTCCCATCGTGCTCGAGGTCTCGTCGTCGGCGGCGATGCGCCGCTCGTGGATCCCGGTGCGCGTCACGATCCACTCGTGTGCCGTGTCGACGATCCGCGCCAGGTCGGTGTTCGTGAGCATGCGCGCCGGCAGGTAGCGTCCGACGCCGGTGATGCGCACCGGGAGGCTCATCGTCACCCCTCGCGAGCCGACGCCGAAGGCGTCACGCCCCCTCGTCATCCCCGAGCCGGCGCTGCAACTCGCGCAAGGTGCGGTGGTGCAGTGCCTTCACCGCGCCCTCGGTGCGGCGCATGATACGGCCGATCTCGGCGTTCGGCAGACCGTCCACGTACTTCAGCGCGATCAGCTGCTGGCGATCCTCGGCGAGCGTGCTCACCGCCGCGCGCACCCGCTGGATGAGCTCGTTGCGCTCGAGGCTCGACTCCGGGCCAGGCGTGTCCGCGGGCACGTCGGCGGCCGCGTCGAGGTCGACGGTGGGCGGCCGCCGCCCGCGGTCGCGGTACCAGTTCACGAGCAGGTTGTGGGCGATGCTCATGAGCCAGGCCCCGAAGCCCTGGCCGCGGCCGCGGTACTGATCCAGGTGTGCGAGCGCGTTCAGGAACGTGCGAGAGGTGAGCTCCTCCGCCTCCGCGGGGATCGACGTCCTGGAGAGCAGGTAGCGGTAGACCCGGTCCACGTGCGAGGCGTAGAGCGCGGAGAACGCGCCCCGGTCGTGGGAGGCGGCTTGCCCGTCGTCGTCGGGCGCCCCGCCGAAGCCGGGACGCGTGCGATCGTTACATGACACCTTATGGCAGCCGCGCTCTCATCGCTTCCGGTGGCGCCGGGTAGCGGGAGTATACGCAACCCTGCTCCGCGACCCCCGTCGCTGCCGGGGCAGGCGGCGAGCGCGACGGCCCGGTGCATTGACCCCGCCGGGGGTCGGTGAATACAATCCGAGCATGGTTAGCACTCTCGGCTTGAGAGTGCTAAGTGATGGAAGATGCCAGCGGTGCTGACGGAACGACAGGCCGAGATTCTTCGCCTGGTCGTGCGGGAGTACATCGAGACCGCCGATCCGGTCTCGTCCCGGTCGCTTGTGGAGAAGCACGGGCTCACCGTCTCCACCGCGACGATACGCAACGAAATGGCGCGGCTCGAGGAGGACGGCTACATCAGCCATCCGCACACCTCGGCGGGCCGCGTGCCGTCCGAGCGCGGGTACCGGCATTACGTCGAGCTGCTGATGTCCGAGGACCCGGTGCTCCCCGAGGAGCAGCGGACGATCGAGCATCAGCTGCACCAGGTGCTCGGTGGGCTCGACGAGTGGCTGAGCCTGGCCGCCACAATCCTCGCCGCCTCGGTCGGCAACGTGGCCGTGGTGACGCGCCCGCAGACGGTGGGGGCGCGGCTCAAGCACATGCAGCTCGTGGAGCTCCACGGCGAATCGGTCCTGCTCGTCGCCGTGATGGACGACGGTCGCGTGCGCCAGCGCGTGCTTCCGCAGCGCACGCCGGCGCGGCAGGAGCAGTTCAACCAGCGCGCCGTCCGGTTGAACGCGGTGATCGCGGGGCGCGGCGCCGCCGCGATCCGGCTGGCGGCCAGCGAGCTCGCCGACGGCGAGGAGGCCGCGGTCGTGCGCGCGGTCGCCGAGCTCGTCGAGGAGCAGCGCTTCACCGAGGAGACGTTCCTCGACGGCCTGCGCGCGGTGCTCGAGCAGCCGGAGTTCGCGAGCGCGGACCGCATGCTGCACGCGGTGCAGCAACTCGAGGCGTACCGCGTCCGCCGCCTGCTCGAGCAGGCGCGGGCCGAGCGCGTCGGCATCACCCGCGTGCTGATCGGGCGCGAGCACGGCGACGAGGGGATGCTCGAGTGGAGCGTCGTCGTCTCCAATTACGGTGACGCCGCCGGGTCGATCGGCACGGTCGCGGTGCTGGGTCCGACGCGCATGCGATACGAGCGAACGATCCCGCGCGTCCGCTACGTGGCTACGCTGATGGGCCACCTCATCGAGAGCGTGCGCTGAGCCGCTCGCGGACGCACGAGCACGGACTGACGGGGGAGGTATGACGAATCCGCCATCGGACGACCGCGCGATCGACGCCGTCGACGACGCGGGGCGCGACGACGCCGACCAGGCGGCGTCCGCCGACGCGGCCGAGGAGGGCGCGACCGACGCGGACGGGCTCGTGGCGATGCGCGCCGAGCTGGATCAGGCGCGCGCGCAGTACCAGCGGGCGATGGCCGACTACCAGAACCTGCAGCGCCGCTCGCAGCAGGACCGGCACGAGCACGCGCGCCAGACGCTCTCGCGGGTCGTCCGGAGCTTTCTGCCGGTGCTCGATGACCTGAGCCGCGCGCTCGACTCCGTCGATCCGCAGCTCGCCGAGCACCAGTGGGTCGAGGGCGTGCGCCTGGTGCGACAGAAGTTCTGGGGCGTGCTCGAGTCCGCCGGTGTGATCGAGATTCGGGCGGCGGGCGAGCGCTTCGACCCCCAGGTGCACGAGGCCGTCGGCTACGCACCCGGCGACGAGGGGCACGTCGCCCGGCTCGTGCAGGCCGGCTACGCGCTCGGCGACCACGTGATCCGGCCCGCGATGGTGCTCGTCGGCGACGGCTCGAGGGGCGCCGGTGGGGCGGCCGGCGACGATTCAGGTCAGCACTCGGAGGCCGAAGGGCCTTCGCGCAGTCAGGCCCGCGATCAGGCGGAGAGGTAGCACACACATGGCCAAGGTCATCGGCATCGACCTCGGGACGACGAACTCCTGCATGGCCGTCATGGAAGGCGGCGAGCCGCAGGTCATTCCGAACGTCGAGGGCGGACGCACCACGCCGTCGGTCGTGGCGATCAACAAGGACGGCGAGCGCCTGGTCGGCACCGTCGCCAAGCGTCAGGCGGTGACGAACCCGGCGAACACGATCTACTCCGTGAAGCGCCTGATGGGCCGCAAGTTCGACGACCCGGAGGTCCAGCGCTTCAAGGACGCTTCGGGCTTCAAGATCGTCCGCCTCGACAACGGCGACGCCGGGGTTGAGATGGGCGGGCGCAAGTACAGCGCGCCCGAGATCAGCGCGATGGTGCTGCAGAAGCTGAAGGCCGACGCCGAGGCGTTCCTCGGCGAGGAGGTGAGGGAGGCCGTGATCACGGTCCCCGCCTACTTCAACGACAGCCAACGCCAGGCCACGCGCGACGCCGGCCGCATCGCCGGGCTCGAGGTGCTCCGCATCATCAACGAGCCCACGGCCGCCGCGCTCGCGTACGGCCTCGACAAGAAGCACGACGAGGTGATCGCCGTCTACGACCTTGGCGGCGGCACCTTCGACATCTCCGTCCTCGAGCTCGGCGACGGCACGTTCCACGTGAAGGCGACGAACGGCGACACCTTCCTCGGCGGCGACGACTTCGACACGCGCGTGATCGACTTCCTCGTGAGCGAGTTCAAGAAGGATCAGGGCGTCGATCTCGCCCGGGACCGCACCGCGCTCCAGCGCCTCAAGGAGGCGGCGGAGAAAGCGAAGATCGAGCTCTCGACGGCGCAGTCGACCGAGATCAACCTGCCCTTTATCACCGCCGACGCCTCGGGACCGAAGCACCTGGTCATGAACGTCACGCGATCGCGTCTCGAGCAGCTCGTCGGCGATCTGATCGAGCGGTCGCTCGCGCCCTGCCGCAAGGCGCTCGCGGACGCGGAGATGAAGCCGGCGCAGATCGACGAGATCGTGCTCGTCGGCGGCATGACGCGCATGCCACTCGCGCAGAAGCAGGTGCAGGACTTCTTCGGCAAGGAGCCGCACAAGGGCGTGAACCCCGACGAGGTTGTCGCGATCGGCGCGGCGATCCAGGCGGGCGTGCTCAAGGGCGAGGTGAAGGACGTCCTGCTGCTGGACGTCACGCCGCTCACGCTCGGCATCGAGACGCTCGGTGGCGTGATGACCCCGCTCATCGAGCGCAACACGACGATCCCGACGAGCGCGTCGCAGACGTTCTCCACAGCGGCCGACAACCAGCCGTCCGTGGAGATCCACGTGCTGCAGGGCGAGCGCTCGATGGCCGGCGACAACAAGTCGCTCGCGCGCTTCATCCTCGACGGCATCCTGCCGGCGCCGCGCGGCGTGCCGCAGATTGAGGTCACCTTCGACATCGACGCGAACGGCATTGTGGAGGTGTCCGCCCGCGACAAGGCAACCGGCAAGCAGCAGCACGTGACGATCCAGCCGAGCTCCGGCCTCACCGAGGAAGAGGTCAAGCGCCTGCAGCGCGAGGCGGAGGAGCACGCCTCCGATGACCAGGCGAAGCGCGCCTCGGCTGAGGCGCGCAACACCGCTGAATCGCTCGCCTACTCTGCGGAGAAGATGTTTCGTGAGCACGCCGAAAAGATCGGCGAAGAGCAGAAGGCGAGCGTGCAGGCCGCGATCAAGGAGCTGCGGGAGGCGCTCGGCGGGACCGACGCCGACGCGATCCGCGCGAAGACCGAGGCCCTGTCGATCGCGATGCAGGCCGTCGGGCAGGCGGTCTACGGGGCGCAGGAGGCCGGCGGCGCGCCCGACGGCGCCGCCGCAAACGGCGACCGCGAGGGCGAGGAGGTCGGCACGGTCGAGGGCGAGTTCCGCGAGGTCTAGCCCGAAGACCGGGCAAAGGGTGCGTCTCGGAGCGCGCCGTTCGCGCTCCTCGCGGGGTAAGGTGTCGCCGTGACGGCTCTCGAGCGGGCGATCCCCTTCCAGCGCGTCTACAACTTTCGCGACCTCGGCGGCTACGCCGCCGCGGACGGGCGGGTCGTCCGCTGGCGGCGCCTCTTCCGGTCGGGCGAGCTCCAGCGTATGTCCGACGACGAGGCGCGCGCCTGCCGCGACTCGCTGCGCATCGCCACGGTGATCGACCTGCGCAGCCACGACGAGTCGAACGACCCGCGGGGCTTCGGCGCGATCGCAGCGCCGCCCGCCCGCCGCCACCACCTCCCGATCGGCAACGCGCGGTCGAAGTACGAGGCGCGCGAGAGTGGACGCTGGGATCCGGCGTACGTGCCGCTCCTCGAGCACCATGGGGACACCTGGGCGAGCGCGGTGCGCCTGCTGTCGACCGAGGACGCCTACCCGGCGCTCTTCCACTGCGTCACGGGCAAGGACCGCACCGGCGTGCTCGCCGCCCTGCTGCTCGGCGTCCTCGGGGTGCCGGACCGGGTCATCGTCGAGGACTACGCGGTGAGCCAGCAGGCGATGGACCTGCTGGTCGAGCGGCTGCGTGCGAGCGGGGGCATCGCGCCCGGACAGGAGCCGAACCCCGCGCTCGGCGTGGTTCCGTCGGCGATGATGGAGATGCTCGCCGCCGTGAGCGAGCGGTACGGCTCGCCGCGCGGGTTCCTCCGTCGGCACGGCGTGACCGAGGCCGTGTTCGCCCGGCTCGAGGGGCTGCTGCTCGAGGAGCCGGCCGGTGCCTGACCCGGCGACGCTCGCCGAGGCGTTCGCCAGCCGACATATCCCGTTCGAGGCTGCGTTCAACTTCCGAGACGTTGGCGGCTACGCGACCGAGCGCGGCGGGCGCGTGCGGCGCGGGCGGCTCTTCCGCGCGGGCGCCCTCCATCGGATGTCCGCCGCGGACGCCGAGCGCGCCCGGCGGCTGCGCATCGTCTCGGTGATCGACCTTCGCCGTCCGGACGAGCGCGCCGCGGTGCCGCTCGGCCCGCTGGTCGACGGCGGCGCCCGCCACCACGCGATCGACGTGATCCCGGAGGGCGGCTCCGCCATCCTCGACGCGCGCTACGGCGCCGGCATCTCCGGCCCGCGCTACGTGGGGTACCTCGAGCTCGGCGCCGCGCGCTTCGCCGAGGCGCTCCGGCTGCTCGCCGAGCCGGCCACGCTCCCGGCCGTCGTCCACTGCTCCGCCGGCAAGGACCGCACCGGGACGCTCGTCGCCGTGCTCCTCGAGCTGCTGGGCGTCGCGCGGGACGACGTCATCGCCGACTACGCGATGAGCAACCTCGACGTGGACCGCCAGCTCGGATGGGCCCGCGCGGCCGGGGCGCTGCGGGACGACGGCAACCGCGAGGGTGTGGACCCGTCGGAGGCGCTGCGCCGGAGCCTCCTCGTGCCGGTCGAGGCGATCGAGCACTTCCTGGATCACCTCGACCGCGCTTACGGCTCGGTCGCGGGCTTCGCGGAGTGGATCGGGGTGGACGCCCGGACGGTCGCGGCGCTGCGCGCGTCGCTCGTGGACGGTACCGGTGCGTAGCGGCTCGCCGTTCGGCGCCTCGCGGGGCGGGCTGGGGGGTTCCCCAAGGCAGCCGGTCCGGCGCCCGTTGGTAGAATGACGCGATGACCACACAGGCCGACCTCTATGAGACGCTCGGCGTCGCGCGCGACGCCTCGCAGGCGGAGATCAAGCGCGCCTTCCGCAAGCTCGCCATGCAGTACCACCCCGACCGCAACAGGGAGGACGGGGCGGAGGATCGCTTCAAACGGATCAACGCCGCCTACGAGATCCTCTCGGACCCGGACAAGCGGGCGCGCTACGACCGCTTGGGGCTCGCCGGGGTGGGCGGGGGCGGGGCCCAGGGCTTCAGCGGCTTCGAGGGCTTTTCCGGCTTCGGCGACATCTTCGACGCCTTCTTCCGCGGCACTGCGAGCCGCCGCGCGGGGCCCCAGCGGGGCTCCGACCTCCAGGCCAGGCTCCGCGTCACCTTCGAAGAGGCGGTCTTCGGCACCGAGAAGCAGATCACGTACGACCGCACCGAGACGTGCACGGACTGCCGCGGCTCCGGCCAGGTGAAGGGCTCGCAGCGCGGGACCTGCCCCGAGTGCAAGGGGGCGGGTGAGCTGCGGCGCGTCCAGCAGTCGCTCTTCGGCCAGTTCGTGAACGTCACCACCTGCTCGACTTGCCGGGGCGAGGGGACCGTGGTGACCGATCCCTGCAGGACCTGCCGCGGCCACGGCATGCGGCGGAGCACGGTCACCCGCAGCGTGAAGATCCCGCCGGGGGTCGACAACGGCGCGCAGATCCGGCTCGCCGGCGAGGGCGACAGCGGCCTGCGCGGCGGCCCGACCGGCAGCCTCTTCATCGAGCTCGAGGTCGAGCCTCACGTGCACTTCCGCCGGCTCGAAGACAACCTCGTCTACGAGCTCCCGCTGAACATCGCGCAGGCGGCGCTCGGCGCGAAGGTGAAGGTGCCCACGCTCGAGAGCGACGAGGCGGAACTGGAGCTCCGCCCGGGCGTGCAGCATGGCGAGGTGCACGTGATCCGCGGGCGCGGCGTGCCCCACCTTCGCGGCGCGGGTCGCGGCGACCTCCTGGTGCGCACCCACGTCGTCACCCCGACCCGCCTCAACGACGAGCAGCGCCGTCTAGTCGAGCAGCTCGCCACCATGCTCGGCACGCCCGACCTCCCGAAAGGCAACGGCGCGAATGCGGGCTTCTTCGACCGCATCCGCGAGGCGTTCACCTAGCCGGACGTGAGCGGGCCGCCGGAGCCCACGCCCGGGCGCTGGGTCGAGATCACCGTCACGGCCGATCCCGCGGATGTCGAGCTCGTCGCCGACGCGCTCTCCGAGGTCGCGCCCGCCGGTGTCGCCATCCTCCCCGCGATCCGGACCGACGACGACCGAGAGTTCGGTGTCGAGGAGCTGCCGCTCCCCGCGCGCGTCGTGGCCGCGGTGGCCGCGCCGCTCCCGCCGCACGAGCGCGCGCGACTCGAGCTCCGCCTCGCCGAGCTTCCGCTGGGCGCGCCTTTGGGTGCGGTCGAGTACCGCGACGTCGCCGAGAGCGACTGGTCCGAGGAGTGGAAGCGCTTCTACACGCTGCAGCGGATCGGGCGCCGCCTCGTCGTGCGCCCCTCCTGGACGCCCTACGAGGCGCGCGCGGGCGAGGCGGTGGTCGCGCTCGACCCCGGCATGGCGTTCGGTACCGGGCAGCACGAGACGACGAGGCTCTGCCTGGAGGCACTCGAGCGCCTCGTACGCGATGGCACGACGGTCCTGGACGTCGGCACCGGCTCCGGCGTGCTCGCGATCGCCGCGGTCAAGCTCGGCGCGGCATCGGTGCGCGCGCTCGACACGGATGCTGGCGCGGTCGCGGTGGCGACGGAGAACGCCGCGAGGAACGATGCTGGCGAGCGGATCGAGTTCGCGACCGGCTCGCTGGGCGACGCATGGCCGTGGAGGGAGCCGCCGCGGGGGTGCGCGGCGCTCGTCGTCGTGAACATCTCCGCCGCGGCCGTGGAGGCGCTGATGCCCGAGCTGGCGGAGGCCGTCGCGCCGGGGGGCGCGCTCATCGCTAGCGGCTTCATCGCTCGCGATGCCCCGGGGATCGCGGAGCGAGCGCGGCTGGCCGGGCTGGGCGGCGCCGAGCTCACCGCGGACGGCGACTGGTGGTGCCTCGTGGCGCGTCGCGAGCGGCGCGAGAGGTGAGCGCGCTCCGGCGGCTCCACGTGCCGGCAGACGCGTGGGTGGGCGACGTGGCGCGCTGCGAGGGCGAGGTCGCGCGGCGGATCCTCGCGGTGTGGCGGCTCCGTTCGGGGGATGAGCTGCGCGTCTTCGACGGCACGGGCCGCGAGTGGACCGCGCGCGTCGAAGGCTCGGGGCGTGGCTGGGCCTCGCTGAGCCGCGGCGGGCCCGTCACCCCGCTCCCCGAGCCGGGCATCGCGGTCACGCTCGTGTGCGCCTTCCCGCGTGGTCAGCGCGGAGACTGGATCGTCGAGAAGGCGACGGAGCTCGGTGTCGCGCGCATCGTGCCGATCGCGGCTGGGCGCTCCGTGCTCGATCCGGGCGACGGGCGGCTCGAGCGGTGGCGGCGCATCGCGGTCGAGGCCGCAGAGCAGAGCGGCCGCGCCGTCGTCCCCGAGATCGGCGGCGAGCCGCCGTCGGAGGCGCGCGGGCTCGTCGCGCAGCCGGACGCGCCCCTGGGGATGCGCGAGGCGCTTCGCGCGGCGGTGCCGAACGTGCGCTCGCTCGCCGTGTGGGTCGGGCCCGAGGGTGGCTGGAGCGAGGAGGAGCGCGCGGCCTTCTCCCGCGACGGGTTGATCGAGGTCTCGCTCGGCCGGCGCACGTTGCGCGTGGAGACCGCGGCCGTCGTCGCGGTCGCCGAGGCGATCGCGATGGCGGAAGGCCCCCCGCCGGGCGTCACGGCGTGAAGTCGACCTCGGTCCACTGGACCGGGTCGACGTTCACCCCGTAGATCGAGAGCTCCCAGTGGAGGTGCGGCCCGGTCGAGAGCCCGGTCGAGCCGACCCGCCCGATGGGCTCGCCCTCGCGCACCAGCTGATCGGCTCGCACGAGCGGCTCGGAGAGGTGCGAGTACCCGGTGAGCACGCCCGCGCCGTGATCGACGGTCACCGTCAGGCCGCGGATCGGCATCGAGCCGACCCATGAGACGCGGCCGGCCGCCGCCGCCACCACCGTCGCGCCCGCGTCGGCGGCGAAGTCGGTCCCCGAGTGGAAGCCGCCCGGGGGCCCGCCGTTGATCCTCCGCCCCTGCCCGAACTCCGTCGTGACCTCGCCGGCGATCGGTCGCACGAAGCGCCCCGACCACCAGCGCCCGCGGTCGAAGCGAGAGAACTGTTCACCCCGGAGCTGCTGCTCGCGCTGCGCTGCCTCGACGGTGAGGATCGCGGCGGTCTCCTCCGTCAGGTAGAGGTCGTCGATCGGCCGGTCGACCGCCACGATGCGGAACACGCTCTCGGTGCCCGCGGACGCCGTGCCGGCCGCGTCGCGGGTGGTGGCGGTGAGCACCGCGCGGCCGAGGGGGGCGTCGAGCGGCACCCCGACGACCGCCCACAGGAGCTCTCCCTGGCGCGCGAGGGGGATCGAGAGCCCGTTGATGAGCAGCGATCCGGAGTCGGCGCCGGGCGCGCGCACGGTCACGAAGAGGGTCTCGCCCACCCCGACCTGCTGGGGGCGGAGGGTCACCACCGGCGCTACGGGAAATGTCCCCGGTGCGGGGGTGGGGCCGGGCGTGCGCGCCGGCGCGGGGGTGGGTGCGGCCGGCGTCGATCCCGCGGCCGCGGTCGCCTCCCCAGGGGGCGTGGGTCTGGTGGCGGCGACCATGGGCGAGGGCGTGCGGCCGGCGGCTGTGGCTGCGGGTGCGGGCGCGGTCACACCTGCAGGGCGGGGCGCGGTCGTGGTAACCGCGGCCACCCGCACGCCGTCGCCCGCGGCGTCGCGCTGCCCCACGCGCGTCGCGGACCCCACCGCGACGACGAGCGCGATCACGAGCAGCGCGGCGAGGGCGAGTTCGAGGGGGGTGAGCCCCCTCCACCGGGGGAGACGGAGCATGGGACGATGGTAGGGCGGGCGGCGGCGGGCGGCGGGCGGTGGCGCTAGGTGAGCCCTCCGTGACGCATTGTTATACTGTCAGGCGTGCGATCCCGGCTGCGGCGGCCGGGACGGCTCCCGCCCACCCAGGCACGCGATCTCCTCGGGATCCGCATCGTGTTGTGGCGCCCAAGAGCGTCGAGTAGTTCTAATCAGGGGGCTACGTGGAGAATCCGAAGCATCTCGCCGAGCGGATCCTCGCCAACATCGAGCGGGTGATCATCGGCAAGACCCATGAGGCGCGTCTCGCGCTCATCACGCTGCTCTGCGGCGGACACCTGCTCATCGAGGACGTTCCGGGGGTGGGGAAGACGATGCTCGCGCGGGCGCTGGCGCGCTCGACCGGCGGGCAGTTCTCCCGCATCCAGTTCACCCCCGATCTGCTCCCCTCCGACGTGACCGGCGTTTCGGTGTACCGCCAGGGCACCGGCAGCTTCGAGTTTCGCCCCGGCCCGATCATGGCGCAGGTTGTGCTCACCGATGAGGTGAACCGCGCGACGCCGAAGACGCAGTCCGCGCTCCTGGAGGCGATGGAGGAGCGGCAGGTCACTATCGACGGCGTGACCCACCCGATGCCGCAGCCGTTCATGGTGATGGCGACGCAGAACCCGATCGAGTACGAGGGGACCTTCCCGCTGCCCGAGGCGCAGCTCGATCGCTTCTTCATGCGAGTGCACCTGGGCTACCCGTCGCCGACCGACGAGGTGCTCGTCATGGACGCGCAGCAGCGCCGGCATCCGATCGAGTCGCTCACCGACGTGACCTCGCCGGCCGAGGTGCTGGAGCTCCAGAAGGCCGTGCGGGACGTCTACGTGGACCCGCTCATCAAGCAGTACATCGTGAGCCTCGTGAACGCGACGCGCGAGCACGAGAGCGCCTACCTCGGCGCCTCGCCGCGCGGCTCGCTCTCGTTGATGCGCGCCTGCCAGGCGTACGGGATGCTCGACGGCCGTGACTTCGTGCAGCCGGACGACGTCAAGCTGCTCGCGTACTCGACGCTGGGGCACCGCGTGATCGTCGCCCCGGGCGCTCGTGTCCGCGACATCGACAGCGCGCAGATCGTCGATGAGTGCATCGAGCGCGTGCCGGTCCCGGGCGTGCGTGCCCGCGGCGGAGCCTCCTAGGCCCGCCGAGTGGAGCGCCTGCTCCGGTACGTCGCGTGGTGGCGCGACCACCAGAACGTCCTGCTCGCGGCGGCGACGGCGGTCCTCTGCGTCGTCATCGGCTTCGCGACCGGCTTCTGGCTGCTGTTCCGGGTCGCGTACGCCGCGGCGTTCGCGATCCCGCTCATCTACCTCTGGTCGCGGTCGATGGCGAACGGCCTCGAGGTCGAGGTCACTCGGCGCTCGCAGCGCGTGACCCAGGGCCAGCACCTCGAAGGTCGTATCGTCGTCCGCTCCCGCTCCGTCCTCCCGAAGATCTGGCTCGAGGTCGAGGACCCGTCGTCGGTGCCGGGGCACAACTCGCGGCGTGTCATCACGCTCGGGGCGCGCGGCATTGCGGCGTGGTCGTACCGCACACCCACGCGCGTGCGTGGCATCTACGAGCTGGGGCCGCTGGCGGTCACGGCGACCGACCCGTTCGGGTTCTTCCACGTCCGTCGCACGTTCGGCGACGCCACCACGGTCCTCGTCTACCCGAACGCGACCGACCTCCCGAACTTCTACATCCCGCCGGCGAACCTGCCCGGTGAGGGGCGATTCAGGCGGCGCACGCACAACGTGACGCCGAACGTCGCGGGCGTGCGCCCCTACGAGCCCGGCGACTCGTACAACCGCATCCACTGGCCGGCAACCGCGCGCACCGGCGAGCCGATGGTGAAACAGTTCGAGCTCGACCCTGCGTCGGACATCTGGATCGTCCTCGACCTCCAGCAGAGCGAGCACGTCGGCGAGGGCGAGGACGGCACGGAGGAGGCCGCCGTTCGGATCGCGGCGTCGATCGCGCGCTACTTCATCAACGCGAACCGCTCGGTCGGGCTGATCTCCTTCGGCGAGGACCTGCGGGTCGACGAACCGGACCGCGGCTCGAACCACTTCACGCGCATCCTCGAGTCGCTGGCGCTCGCGCGCGCGGTCGGGGACGTGCCGCTGGCGAACCTTCTGCTCGAGGAGTCGCGTCGCTTCGGGCGTCACACGACGGTGGTCGCGGTGACCGCGTCGCCGAGCGAGGACTGGCCGCTCACGCTGATGTCGCTCGCCTCGCGGGGCGTGAAGGTCGCGGCCGTGCTGCTCGAGGCCGAGACGTTTGGCCCGGCGAGGAGCACGCTCGATGCCTACTCGACGCTCGCTGCAGGCGGGATCTACACGTACACGGTGAAGCGGCAGGACGACCTGCGACGGGTGCTCGGCTCCGCGATCGAGGGTGTCCCGCCGTCCTTCCTCCGCGCGCAGGGGATTCGCTGACGATGGCCGAGCTCTCCTGGGACATCCTCTACCGCCCGGCCGGGGCGCGCCGCGAAGAAGGCGAGCCCGAGCCCAGCCGGCTCGTCTTCCTTCGGTCGTGGGAGGCGTGGCTCACGCTCTCGCTGCTGCTGCTCGTGCATCTGCCCGTCGTCGGCTCGCTGGAGTCGACGCACTGGGTGCGCGAAATGCCCTCGCTCGTGATCGCCTCGCTCGTGGGTGTCGTCAGCGGGTGGGTGCTCGCGAGCATCCGCGCGCGGGCGCTCTGGCTGCACGCGATCGGCATCCCGTTCGGGCTCGCCGTCGTGCTCGCGGAGGTCATGCAGGCGATGCGCCTGTCGGACCCCCTCGTCGAGTCCGGCGTACGGGCTCGATGGAGCGAGCTCTGGCTGCGCCTCGGTGAGTGGGTCGAGGCGGCCGTGACCGGGGCGACGTCCAGCGACCCGATCCCGTTCGTCCTGCTGCTGGTGATGCTCGTGTGGGCGATGGCGTACGTCTCGGCATGGGCGGTCGTGCGCTGGCAGAACGCCTGGGCGGCGGTCGTCCCCGGCGGGTTCGTGCTGCTGACGAACATCTCGTACCTGCCCGGTCAGCCCTCGTTCTCGTTCATCGTCTTCCTCTTCGCGGCGGTCCTGATCGTCGCGCGTATGCACTACCTGCAGGCGGCGATCCGCTGGCGCAACGAGCGGGTCAACCTGCCCGACTTCATGTCGCTCGAGGTGCTCTTCGCCGGCGTGTGGGTCGGGCTCATCCTCATCCTCGCCGCGTGGTTCATCCCGACCGCGAACGACTGGGGGCCGATCGCCGACCGCTGGATTGCGCTCGTGCAGCCGGTGAACGACCGGCTCGACCGCATCGGACGGCTCTTCGTCGGGATCAGCTCGAAGAAGCCGCTGCCGGCCCACGCCTTCGGCGACACCCTGCCGCTGCGTGGGAAGCTCAGCCTGTCGTCGACCATGCTGATGGAGGTGACCGCGCCGACCGCGGCGAACCTCCGCGGCGCCGTGTACGACCGGTACACGGGTAACGGCTGGCGTGTCTCCTCCGCCAGCCGCGTGCCTCTGCTGGGGACGAGCGTCGACGCCGCGCAGTTCGGCACGCCCCTGACACGCACGCAGGTGCGCCAGGCCGTCCCGATCACCGTGAAGGTTGTGGGCGAGATGCCGGACCGCCGCCTCCTCTCCGCGGGAGATCCGCTCGCGACGAGCGTCGATGCCGAGGCGCTCGCCGGCGCCACGCTGCAGGACCTCATCGGCCTCGTCCCGGGCAAGCGCGTGCAGCCCGGGATCGGGTACCGCACCGCTGGTACGATCTCGGTCGCGGCGGTGCCCACCCTGCTGACGTCCGGGCGCGACTACCCTCCCGAGATCCTCCAGCGCTACACCCAGCTCCCCGACGGCCTCCCGCCGCAGATCGCCACGCTTGCCCGGTCGATCGCCGGCAACGCGCAGCAGCCGTACGAGGTTGCGCGTCGCGTCGAGCAGTACCTGCGTGACAACTACCTCTACGACCTCACCGTCCTCGATCCCCCGCCGCTGCGCGACGCGGTCGACTACTTCCTTTTTGACTCGAAGCGTGGCTACTTCGACTACCACGCCTCGGCGATGGCGGTGCTGCTCCGCACGCTGGGGATCCCCACGCGGATCGCCACCGGCTTCGCGCTCGACGACGCGGACCTGAACTCCGCGACGAAGGCGTACGAGGTGAGCGAGCTTCGCGCTTGGGCCTGGCCGGAGGTCTATTTCGTCGGCCTCGGGTGGGTCGAGTTCAACCCGACCCCCACCCGCCCGCCGGTCGCGCGTCCGCTCGACGACGCCGCCTTGCTGCGCGCGCGCGATGCGGCGGGCGGCGTGGGCCTCGGCGAGGAGTTCGAGGCGCTGCTGCTCAGCGAGATCGAGGTCGACAACAGGGCGACGGTCGGGTGGCCCAACGCGGCCGGTCGCGAGGGGCTCGGCATGCTGGGCGCGCTCGTCGTGCGGCTCTTGACGCTGCTCGTGATGCTCGGGGTCGTCCTGCTCGTGCTCGGCGTGGCCGGCCGGCTCACGTGGGAGTGGGAGTTCCGGGGGCTCACGCCCGGCGTGCGTCGCTGGGGGAAGGTGCAGCGGCTGGCCGGATGGGCCGGCCTCGGCTCGCGCGCCACGCGCACCCCGATCGAGTCCACGCGGGACCTCGCCACGGCCGTCGACGGGCCCGCGGGGCTCGGCCGCCTCGCCGCGAGCTTCACCGCCGAGCGCTACGGCGGGCGGCCGCGCGAGGAGAGCGAGGAGCAGGCGCGCGAGCTCGAAGACGACTACCGGCGCGTGCGGACCACGCTCGTGCGGCTCCTCGCGCGCCGGGTCATCCCGTGGCGGCGGCGCAGGGACGCGACGCGCGCGGGCTCAGCGCTCCGGGGCGCGCCCACCCCGCGCCGGTAGCAACTCGAGCGCGTTCGCGCGCCGCGCGAGCTCGAGGATCCGGCGCGCTTCCTCGACCGTGAAGTCCGGACCCAGCCGCGCGATCGCCTCGGCCAGCGCCTGTTGCGCCGCCTGCAGCTCCTCCGCGCTGCGCGCGCCCTGGCCGGCCTGCGGCGTGCCCGGGGCCGGCTGCCCGGCCGGCTGA
>VGNK01000010.1 GCA_016866055.1 Chloroflexota bacterium
TGCGCCATCTGCGGGCGGCCGCCACCGCCCCCGCCGGTGAGCTGCGCGGCGGCGCGCACGACCTCGTCCGCGCGCAGCCCGCGCGCGACCACGTCGTCGGTGGCGGCGGCGATGAAGAGCGGCCGCCCGTCGACCTCGGCGGCGAGCGTGATGAAGGCGGAGCCGAGCCGGCTGCGCAGGCGGTCGACGAGGGGGCGCAGCGCCTCCGCCGACTCGGCCTCGACGCGCGCGACGAGCAGGTGCGTGCCGTCGATCGCCTCGGCGCGCTCGACGAGCTCGTCCGCAGCGCCGGCGCTCGCCCGGCGCTCGATCTCCTCGCCGCGCTTGCGCTCTGCCGCGAGCTGCGTCTCGATCGACTCCACGCGCGCGAGCACCTGTGCCGGCGGGACGCGGAAGCGATGCGAGAGCGCGGCGAGCACGTCGAGCCGCTCCTCCACGAAGCGCTCGGCCTCCGGGCCCGTCACCGCCTCGATGCGCCGCAGCCCCGCGCCGATGCTGCCGTCGCTCACGATCTGCAGCACGCCTACCTCGCCGGTGCTGTGCAGGTGCGTGCCGCCGCAAAGCTCGCGGCTGAAGCATTGCGCGCTGTGCGTGTGGCCGTGACCGCGCGCCTCGCAGTACTCCACCATCCGCACCTCGCTCGTGTAGCGGTCCTCGAAGAAGGCGAGGGCACCGCGCGCCATCGCCTCCTCGTACGAGAGCACGAGCGTCTCCCGCCGGATGTCCTCGCGCACCTTCTGGTTGACCAGCCGCTGGATGCGACGCAGCTGCTCGGCGCTCGGTGCCTCCGGGTGGGTGTAGTCGAAGCGGAGCCGGTCGGGTCCGACGTAGGAGCCCGCCTGTCGCACGTGGCGGCCGAGCACCTCGCGCAGCGCGGCGTGCAGGAGGTGCGTCGCGGTGTGGTTGCGCGCGGAGCCCGCGCGCCACGTGGGGTCGACGCGCGACTCCGCCGCGTCGCCCGTCGTGATCGCGCCCTCGGCCACGCGCCCGGCGTGCACGATCGCCTCGGCGAGCCGTTGCGTGTCCTCGACGACGAAGCGGCCCCCCGGTGTCATGACCTCGCCGTGGTCGCCGACCTGGCCGCCGCCCTCGGGATAGAGGCTCGTCCGATCGAGGACGAGCTCGCCCTCCTCGCCGGCTGCGAGCCGCTCGACGCTGCGGCCGCCGCCGGTGAGCGCGACGACGGTGCCCCGCGCCTCGAGCGCCTCGTGACCGGAGAACGCCGACTCGACGCCGAGCGCCGCGTAGCGCAGCGCGCGCTCGTCCTCGACGCCGCCGAAGTCCGCCTGCCCGCGCGAGCGCTCGCGCTGCGCGGCCATCTCGCGCCCGAAGCCCTCGTCGTCGACCGTGTAGCCGCGCGCGGATGCGACCTCGCGCGTGAGCTCGGGCGGCAGGCCGTGCGTGTCGTAGAGGACGAACATGTCGCGCCCGGGCACGCGGCGGCTCGCCGCCTCGCGTTCGATCACGTCATCGAGCAGGGCGAGTCCGCGCGCGAGCGTCGCCTGGAAGCGCGACTCCTCGACGCCCGCGACGCGCCGGATGAAGTCGCGCTGCTCGGCGAGCTCGGGGAGCGCGCTCAGCGAGGCGTCGATCGCGGCATCGACGGCGTGCTCGAGGAACGGCTCGCGGAGGCCGATGCGGTAGCCGAAGTACACGGCGCGGCGCAGCACGCGCCGCAGCACGTAGCCGCGGCCCTCGTTGCTCGGGAGCACGCCGTCGTTCGTGAGGAACGCGATCGCGCGCGCGTGCTCGGTGATCGACCGCAGGGCGCGCGCGACCTCCGGGTGCTCGTCCGGGTCGTAGCGGCGGCCCGAGATCGCCTCGACCTGCCCCAGCGCGCGGCCGAGCTCGTCGGTCTCGTACACGCTGCGCGCGCCGACCAGCACCGAGTTGAGGCGCTCGAGCCCCGCCCCGGTGTCCACGTTCGCGGTCGGGAGCGGGGTGCGATCGCCGTGTTCATCCTGGTAGTAGGTCATGAAGACGAGGTTCCAGATCTCGAGGAACCGGCCGCACTCGACGTCCGGGTGGCAGTTGCCGTCGTCGCAGCGCGCGCAGCCGGGGGTCGGGCCCCAGTCGTAGTGCATCTCCGAGCACGGGCCGCAGGGGCCGCTGTCGCCGGGCGGACCCCACCAGTTCCCCTGCTCGGCGGTGTAACGCAGGATGCGCTCCGGCGGGACGCCGCGCTCCTGCCAGAAGCCGAACGCCTCGTCGTCGTCGGTGTAGACGGTGGCCCAGAGGCGTTCGTGCGGGATCGCGAGCACGCCGGTCAGGAACTCCCACGCCCACGCGATCGCCTCGCGCTTGAAGTAGTCGCCGATCGAGAAGTTCCCGAGCATCTCGAAGAGCGTGAGGTGGGAGGCGTCGCCGATGTTCTCGATGTCGGGGGTGCGGAAGCAGCGCTGGATCGAGGTCAGGCGCGGGGCCGGGGGGTCCTCGATGCCCATGAAGTATGGCTTGAACTGCACCATCCCCGCGTTCGTGAAGAGGAGCGTCGGGTCCCCGTGGGGGACGAGCGACGACGAGGGGATGCGGCGGTGGCCGCGCGCTTCGAAGAAGTGGAGGAACGCGCGACGCAGTTCATCGGCGGTCAACGCTGCGTCGTCCTTCTGGTCGGCCGGATTCGGCGGTGAGCGGCGGACGGCTTGGGTCGCCGCGCGGTCTGAGTGTAGAATGGTGCCGATCAGCCGGTCAATTTTTTGGGCGCCGCGGGCATCCCCGGACGCCGGGCCGGCACGAGGTGACCACCATCTTGCGCGCGCCCGTCGCTTCACCGCACCCCTCGACGCCGGCTCGCTCCTCCGCTGCCGAGGGCGTGGGTTGCCGATGACCGACCCCGCGTCACCCGGCCATAGTCCCACCGCCCGGCCCGGCGCTGCGCACGCGGCGTTCGCGGGCTGGGCCGCGGTCGTGCTGGCCGCAGGGCGCGGCACGCGCATGCGCTCGACCCTGCCGAAGGTGCTGCATCCGGTCGCCGGGGTGCCGATGGTGCGTCTCGTCTGCGACGCGCTGCGGGAGGCGGGGTTCGCGCACGTCGTCGTCGTCGTCGGGCCCGACGCGCGGGATGCGATCGCGGACGCTGCGGGCCCCGGCGTGCACGTCGCCGTGCAAGGGGAGCCGCTGGGCACCGGGCACGCGGCGCTCGCGGCGCGCGAGGCGGCCGGCCGGCACGCGCGCATCCTCGTGCTGAACGCGGACCTCCCGCTGCTCTCCGTGCGCACGCTCCGCGAGATGGCCGTGCGCCACGCGGACGGCCGCGTGCCGCTGACGTTCCTCACCGCGTACCTCGACGACCCGACGGGCTACGGGCGGGTGATCCGTCGCAACGGTCGCGTGGCGGGCATCGTCGAGGAAAGCGAGACCGACGGCGCGGCGCGCGGCGAGCCCGAGGTGAACGGCGGGCTCTACGCGGCGGAGGCCTCCTGGCTCTGGCCGACGCTCGCGGCGATCGCGCCCGGCCCGCGCGGCGAGCGCTACCTGACTGACGCCATCGCGCGCGCCGTCGCGGACGGCGGCGCGCAGAGCTACCAGGTGCAGGAGGCGATCGAGGTCCAGCAGGTGAACAACCGGGGCGACCTCGCGAAGGCCGACCAGGCCATGCGCGATCGCATCCGCCGCGCGCTGATGGATTCCGGCGTCACGCTCGTCGACCCCGCGACCACCTACGTCGACGCGGGTGTCACGGTGGCGCCCGACACCACGATCCACCCGGGCAGCCACCTGATCGGCGCGACGCGCGTCGGCACCGGCTGCCGGATCGGCCCGAACGCGGTGCTGCGCGACGCCGTGATCGGCGATCGGTGCGAGATCGGCGGCTCCACGATCGAGGGGTCGACGCTTGCCGAGGGGGTGACGGTGGGGCCGTACTGCCACGTGCGGCCGGGGTCGTTCCTCGACCGCGACGTGCACCTCGGGAACTACGCGGAGGTGAAGGCCTCGCGCATCGGGGCGCGCACGGCGATCGGTCACTTCTCGTACGTCGGAGACGCCGAGGTCGGCGCCGACGTGAACATCGGGGCGGGGACGATCACCGCCAACTACGACGGGGAGCGGAAGCACCAGACGCGCCTCGGCGACGGCGCGTTCATCGGAAGCGACTCGGTGCTGGTCGCCCCGGTGGAGGTGGGAGCGGGGGCGCGCACCGCCGCGGGCTCCGTGGTGACGCGCGATGTGCCGCCCGGCGCGCTCGCGGTGGGCGTGCCGGCGCGCATCCGCTCGATCGAAGGGGGGAGTGAGGCCGGGGCGTAGCGCGCTCCGGATCTCGGCGTTTTGGATACCACCAACCTCGTTGCCTTCCTCGTGCTGATCGTCGCGGCGGTGCTGCTCGTCCTGATCGCGGCGGCGGAGGCGGGCGTGACCTCGATCAGTCGCGCGCGGGTGCGGAGCGGAGCGGCGAACGGGCTCTCGACGCTGCTGCGGCGCTACGTGCACCAGCGCGAGCGTGTGCTGCGCACGCTGGGCGTGGGGTCGAGCGCCGTCATCGTCACCGGCACGGTGGCCTTCGGCTACACGGTCTTCGGCGGTCGCGAGCTGAGCGCGGTCGGCGCGGTGATCCTCGCGCTCGCCTCCGGGCTCGTAGTGACGCTGCTGCGGCAGACCACGCGCGCGATCGTTCTGGTCGAGCCGGACGAGTGGGGCCGGCGTCTCGCGCGGCCGATCGCCGTCCTCCAGTACGCCTTCACCCCGCTCGCCTGGCTCGCGACGCTGCCGGCGACCGTGATCCTGCGGCTGCTCGGTCGCGCCCCCACCGAGGAGACCGACCCGAGCGAGGAGCTGTCGGCGCTGCTCGAGCTCGAGAGCGGCGACGCCGTGCTCGCGGAGGAGCGGCGCATGATGCGCGGCGTGCTCGACATGTCGGACCAGACCGTGCGCGAGCTGATGACCCCACGCACGGACCTCTCCGCGATCTCGGTCGACGCCTCGGTGGGCGACGTGATGAAGCTGATCACCGAGTCCGGGTTCAGCCGGATCCCGCTCTACGACGAGTCGCTCGACCGCATCGTGGGCGTGATCTACGCGAAGGACCTGCTCGCCTTCCTGCAGACCGGCGACATCCGGCCCAGCCTGAAGGACATCGCGCGGCCGCCCTACTTCGTGCCGGAGACGAAGCGCGCGAACGAGCTGCTGGCCGACATGCGCCGGGACCAGGTGCACATGGCCGTGGCCGTCGACGAGTACGGCGGCACCGCCGGCGTGGTGACCGTCGAGGACCTGCTCGAGGAGATCGTCGGCGAAATCAGCGACGAGTACGACGTGGACGAAGTCGACGTGCAGCGGATCTCGGGCGACGAGGCGATCGTGGACGCGCGCCTGACGATCGACGAGCTGAACGAGCTGTTCGACATGGAGATCGCCTCCGAGGACTTCGACACCGTGGGCGGGCTCGTCGTCACCCAGCTCGGGCGCCTCGCGGTGCCCGGCGACCAGGTCGTCACCCGCGACGAGATCGACCGCGAGGTCGATCAGGCGCTCTCGCTGAGGGTGCTCTCGATCCTCGGGCGTCGCATCAAGAAGGTGCGCGTCGAGCGCATCCGCCACACCGACGCCGCGCGCGAGGAGCCGGTGGAGGCCGAGGAGGCGGAGGCCTCGCGATCGCGTTGATCGCCCGCGGGCGCCCGCGCCGTTGCGGGCGCGGCCCCGCGTACCCACGGGCAGCGCTCGCACCGACGCCGGTTCCCGCTCGCCTACGCTGCGCGCTCACGATGGCCGGCCCCCCGCCGCCTCCCCAGCCCGACGCGGACCCCGCGGACCTGCGCTACCGCGTCGCGCTCCACCGCGTGCACCGGCTCGGCAGCGCGCGCTTCGCGGTGCTCGATCGCGCCTTCCCGTCGTTCGAACACGCCTGGCGCGCGAGCCGGGCGGAGCTGCGAGCCGCGGGGCTCGACGACCGATCGGCGGCCGCGGTCGTCCTCGCGCGCGCTGAGACCGACGTCGACGGCGAGATGGAGCGGCTCGAGCGCGCCGGCGTGCGCGCGCTCGCGTGGGGCACGCCCGGCTACCCCGAGCGCCTCGCGACGATCGACGACGCGCCGCCGCTGCTCTACGTGCGCGGGGCGTGGACGGCCGACGACGAGTGGGGCGTCGCGATCGTGGGGACGCGGCGTGCGACCGCGTACGGCCGGCAGGCGGCCGGCGAGCTGGCGCGGGGGCTGGGCGCGAACGGCGTGACCGTCGTCTCGGGGCTTGCGCGGGGGGTGGACACGGTGGCGCACCGCGCGGCGCTCGATGCGGGAGGGCGCACGGTGGCGGCGTTCGCGAGCGGGCTCGACACCGTCTACCCGCCCGAGAACCGCCGGCTCGCCGAGGAGATCGTGGAGCGCGGGGCGCTCGTCAGCGACTACCCGCTGGGGGCGCGGCCGCGCGCCGAGCACTTCCCGCGCCGCAACCGGCTGCTCGCGGGGATGACGCTCGGCACGCTCGTCGTCGAGGGCGAGCACACCTCGGGGGCGATGATCACCGCGCGGTTCGCGCTCGACCAGGGGCGCGAGGTGTTCGTGGTGCCGGGCTCGATCTTCTCGCCGCAGTCCCGGGGTCCGCTCGGCCTGCTGCGCGACGGGGCGACCCCGGTCACCCGGGCGGGCGACGTCCTGGAGGCGCTCAACCTGACGGTGATCGGGGCGCAGCTCGATTTCGGCCGGGCGGCACCGCCCGCGAACGAGGCGGAGCGGGCGGTGATGGGGGCGCTCGGGATGGAGCCGCGGCACGTTGACGAGGTGCTCCGCAGGAGCGGTTTGGCCGCAGGGACGGTGTCCGCTACGCTCGCTCTACTCGAGCTGAAGGGGCTGGTTCGCGAGGTTGGGGGGATGCAGTACGTCCGCGTTCGCGAGAACGCGCCGGCGTACGGCGCCGCGGGGCTCCGGCGCGGCGCCGGGACGGGGAGTGAGCGTCCGTCTTGACGAGTGACGACGGCGCCGCGCGTCCGCGGACCCGCGCGCGCGGCAGGCGAAGTTCTTCCACGAAGCTCGTGATCGTCGAGTCGCCGGCGAAGGCGCGCACGATCGCCCAGTACCTCGGCGACGAGTACGTGGTCGAGTCCTCCATCGGCCACATCCGGGACCTTCCCTCCACGGCGAGCGAGATCCCCGCGAAGGTGAAGGGCGAGCCGTGGGCGCGCCTCGGCGTGAACGTCGACGACGACTTCGACCCGCTCTACGTGATCCCCTCCTCGAAGAAGGCGCAGGTGACGAAGCTGCGCAAGCTGCTCGCCGACGCCGACGAGCTGTACCTGGCGACGGACGAGGACCGCGAGGGCGAGGCGATCGCGTGGCACCTGCGGGTGGTACTCGCGCCGAAGGTGCCGGTGCGGCGGATGGTCTTCCACGAGATCACGCGTCCGGCGATCGAGGAGGCGCTGCAGAACCCGCGCGAGATCGACGAGCAGCTCGTCGAGGCGCAGGAGGCGCGCCGCATCCTCGATCGTCTGTACGGGTACGAGGTCTCGCCGGTGCTCTGGCGGAAGGTGAAGCCGCGCCTCTCCGCGGGGCGCGTGCAGTCGGCGGCCCTGCGGCTGATCGTCGACCGCGAGCGCGCGCGCATGCGCTTCCGCACCGCGCAGTTCTGGGACGTCGAGGCGAGGCTTCGGACGCGCGACGGCCGCGAGGAGCGGGTGCTGGCGCGGCTGCAGGAGCTGGACGGCCGCCGCGTGGCGAGCGGCCGCGACTTCGACCCCGAGCGCGGGGAGCTCGCCGACCCCGCGAGCGTGGTGCTGCTCGACGAGGCCCGCGCGCGCGCGCTCGCCACCGCGCTCGAACCGGCGACCTTCGTCGTCACCGAGGTCTCGGAGCGTCCCTACACGCAGAGGCCGCCGGCGCCGTTCATCACCTCCACGCTCACGCAGGAGGCCGGGCGCAAGCTGCGTTACAGCGCGCAGCGCACGATGCAGATCGCGCAGCGCCTCTACGAGAACGGCTACATCACCTACATGCGCACGGACTCAACGAACCTGTCGGAGCAGGCGATCACCGCCGCGCGCTGGCAGGCGACCTCGCTCTACGGCGAGGCGTACCTGCCGGAGGCGCCGCGCCGGTACGCCTCGAGCACGCGCGGTGCCCAGGAGGCGCACGAGGCGATCCGCCCGGCCGGTGAGATCTTCCGCACCCCGGAGAGCCTGCGCGGCGAGCTCGACGACGATGCGCTCCGCCTCTACGACCTGATCTGGAAGCGCACGGTGGCCTCGCAGATGCGCGACGCCAACGGGCTGCGCACGCAGGTGCGGCTGCAGGCGGACGCCGGCGCGCAGGGCCGCGCCGGGCTGCAAGCCTCCGGGAAGGTGATCTCGTTCCCGGGCTTCCTGCGCGCCTACGTCGAGGGCTCGGACGACCCCGACGCCGAGCTCGAGGACCAGGAGCGCGTGCTCCCGCCGCTGCGGCAGGGACAGGAACTCGACGCCACCGCGACGGAGGCGAAGGGGCACGAGACGCAGCCCCCCGCGCGCTGGACCGAGGCGAGCCTGATCCGCGAGCTCGAGGAGCGCGGCATCGGCCGCCCCTCCACCTATGCGTCGATCATTCAGACCGTGCAGGACCGCGGGTACGTCTGGAAGCGGGGCAACTCGCTGATCCCGACCTTCACCGCGTTCGCCGTCGTGAACCTGCTGCAGCTGCACTTCCCGGACCTCGTCGACCTCGACTTCACCGCGCGCATGGAGGAGTCGCTCGACGAGATCGCCGAGGGGCAGGTCGAGTCGATCCCGTGGCTGCGGTACTTCTACTTCGGCGACCCCGACGCGCCGGACGACGGCCACATCGCGCACGCGGGGCTGAAGGCGATGATCGGGGAGAGCTGGGAGGCGATCGACGCGCGCGCGGTCTCGTCGATTCCGCTGGGGGAGGACGCCGAGGGGCGCGCGGTCGCCGTGCGCGTGGGGCGCTACGGCGCGTACGTGCAGGCGGGCGACGGCGACGAGCGAGCGTCGCTCCCGGACAAGCTCCCGCCGGACGAGGTCACGCTGGAGGAGGCGCTGCGCCTGCTCGAGCACGAGAAGCTGGGCGACCGGCTGCTCGGACACGACGAGGCGAACGAGGAGCCGATCTACCTGAAGACGGGTCGCTACGGCCCGTACGTGCAGCTCGGTGAGGACCCACCGCCGGCGAAGGGGAAGGCGGCGAAGGATCAGCCAAAGCCGCGGCGCTCGAGCCTCTGGCCCGGGATCTTGATGGAGACGATCACGCTCGAGCAGGCGCAGGAGCTGCTCTCGTTCCCGAAGACGCTCGGGGCGCACCCGGAGAGCGGACAGGAGATCGTGGCGCAGGACGGGCCGCGCGGGCCGTACGTGCGGATGGCGAACGAGTACCGCAGCCTCGAGGATCACGCGCACCTCGCGCGCGTGACGCTGGAGGAGGCGCTGGCGCTGCTGGCGCAGCCACACGCACGCGGAGCGGGACGCGGACGCGGTCCCCAGGCGCTCGCGGAGCTCGGCGCGCATCCCGAGCGTGGGGACGCGATCAGCGTGCGCTCGGGTCGCTTCGGTCCGTACGTGACCGACGGGACCGTGAACGCCTCCGTGCCCCGCGGGCGCGACCCGTCCTCTCTCACGCTCGAGGAGGCGCTCGACCTGCTCGCACGGCGCGAGGAGCGACTGCGCGCGGACGGGAAGGACCCGCGGGCACGACAGCGACGCACCGGCGGCACACGCGGCGCCCGGGGTCGTCGCAGCGCATGAGCTCGCGACGCGCCGGGGTGGGGCTCGCGCGCTTCGGCGTGGCGCTGCTGTTCCTCGTCGGCGCGGCGCTGACGCTGCGGGCCGCGCTCCGGCGGCTCTTCGTCGCGCTCGCCGCGTGGCTCGCCGCGGGCGCGCTCTTCATGACGGGCCTCGCGTTGCTGTTCGCGGGGGCGTGGCGGCTCGCGCGCGGATGGCTGCAGCGGCGGACGCCGCCGGCCTGACGAGAGCGGCCGCGTGCCGCGACCGCCTGCTACGCTGGTGCCTGCTGCACGCGGCCTGGGCGGGGTGGAACCAGGCACATGCATGGTCCCTCGTCGTCGCCGGCACGAGCCGGAGCCACGGCCCGCACCGCGGCCGGCCGCGGAGGCCGCCGCCGCCCTTGAGCGCTACCTCGCCTTCCTGCGCGACGTGCGACGGCGGTCTGAGCACACGCTACGCAACTACCGCACCGACCTCACGGACTTCCTCGCGTACGCCGAGGAGCAGGGCGTCCCGTACGTCGACGCCGGCCGCGGGCTCGGGCGCGCCTACCTCGGCGCGCTGCGCGACGCGCGCGTGGCGGAGGCCTCGATCAAGCGCCGCGCGACCACCATCCGCGCGTTCTACGGGTGGCTCGACGCCGACGGCGTGGCGCTCGGGGCGCGCCCGGGCGACTCGATCCTGCGGCTGCGCTACCCGAAGGCCACGCGGCGGCTGCCGCGCTTCCTCTCCACCGAGGAGGCGGACCGGCTCGTCTCCGCACCGGACGGCGGCACCGCCGCCGGCCTCCGCGACCGCGCGATGCTCGAGCTGCTGTACGCCGCGGGCCTGCGCGTGAGCGAGCTCGCCGGCCTCGACCTCGCCGACGTCGACGCCGTGAACCGCCTCGTGCGGGTGACCGGGAAGGGCGACCGGACGCGGGTCTGCCTCTTCGGCGGGCCGGCGCGCCGCGCGCTGCGAGCCTACCTCGCCGAGGGGCGCCCGGAGCTCGTGCGCGGTGCGCAGCCGGCGCTGTTCGTGAACCGCGCGGGCGGCCGGCTCTCCGTGCGCTCGATCCAGGCGGTCGTGCGCCGCTCCGGCACGCAGGCGGGCATCCTCCGCCGCGTCCACCCGCACCTGCTGCGCCATACCTTCGCCACGCATATGCTCGAGGGCGAAGCGGACCTGCGGGTGGTGCAGCACCTGCTCGGTCACAGCTCGGTCGACACGACCCAGATCTACACCTCGGTCACCCACCGCCAGCACGCCTCGCTGATCGACGCGGCGATGCGCCGCGCGCGGGAGGTCGAGGCGCGCCGCCGCCGACACGACGCGGGGTAGGGCGCGCTAGACTCGCAGACCGGGCCGGGCAGGTCCGACGGGCTGCGACGGGGGAGACCATGCGCATCCTCGTGCTGAACGGGCCGAACCTGAACCTGCTCGGCAGCCGGCAGCCCGACGTCTACGGGCGCGAGTCGCTCGGCGACATCGAGCTGCTCGTGCGCTCCCGCGGGGAGAAGCTCGGGGTCGAGCTGCAGTTCTTCCAGTCGAACCACGAGGGCGAGCTGATCGACACGCTCCACGCCCACCGCGACTGGGACGGCGTGATCATCAACGCTGGCGCGTACACCCACACCTCGGTGGCGCTCGCCGACGCCCTGCGCGCCGTCGGGCTGCCCGCGGTGGAAGTGCACCTCTCGAATACCCACGCGCGCGAGGAGTTCCGCCATCGCTCGTACCTGGCCCCGGTCGTCTGGGGGCAGGTCGCGGGGTTCGGGTTCCGGAGCTACCTGGCCGCGCTGGACCTGCTGTACGGACGGCTGAGCGACGAGGGGAAGGCATGAGCGTCGAGCGGCTCACGCGACTGCGCGCGCGGTACGAGGAGCTGGGCGTCGACTCACTGCTGATCACGAACCCCGTGAGCCGGCGCTGGGTCTCCGGGTTCACCGGCAGCGCCGGCGTGCTGCGCGTCTCGCGCGAGGAGGCGCTCTTCGCAACCGACTCGCGGTACTGGGAGCAGGTCGGCCGGCAGGCGCCGGAGTTCCGGCTCGTGCGCGTCGCCGGCGCGACGACTGGGACCGCGCCCGACCTGCTGGCGGGCACCGGCGGCACGAAGGTGGGGTTCGAGCCCGCGCACCTCTCGGTCGCGGCGTACGAGGAGTGGACGCGCGCGATCGCCGAGCTCCCGGCGCACTCGCGGCCGCAGCTCGTGCCCATCCCGAACGTGATCGAGGGGCTGCGCGCGGCCAAGGAGCCGGCGGAGATCGACGCGCTTACGCGCGCGGTCCTGCTCGGGGACGAGGCGCTGCGGCACGGGCTCTCGGTGATCGAGCCGGGGATGACGGAGCGCGCCCTCGCGTGGGAGATCGAAAAGTACGCGATCGAGCACGGCGCCGAGGCGATGTCGTTCGGGACGATCGTCGCGGGCGGGGCGCACGGCTCGCTGCCGCACTGGCGCGCGAGCGACAGCCCGCTGGAGTCGAACCGCGGCGTCGTGATCGACATGGGCGTGATCGTCGACGGGTACTGCTCGGACCTCACGCGCACGCTGTTCCTCGGCGAGCCCGACGACCAGTTCAAACGCGTCTACGACATCGTGCTCACCGCACAGACGATGGCGGAGGAGCGCATCGAGGCGGGCATGACCGGCCGCGAGGCGCACGCGATCGCGATGGCCGTGATCGCGGAGGCCGGGCACGGGGAGCACTTCGGCCACGGTCTCGGGCACGGGGTCGGGCTCGAGATCCACGAGGCGCCGCGCCTCTCGCCGTTCTCCGATCACGTGCTCGCCGACGGTCACGTGGTCACCGTCGAGCCCGGGATCTACCTGCCGGGTTGGGGCGGCGTTCGCATTGAGGACCAGTGCGTCATGGAGAACGGCCGGCTGCGGCCGCTCTCCACGGCGCCGAAGCTCGACCTGGAGATGGGGGTCTCACGGTGATCGGAACTTCCGACCTGAAGAAGGGCGTCTCCGTCGAGGTGGACGGCACGCTCTATCAGATCGTGGAGGTGCAGCACGTCAAGACGAAGAAGTCGGCCGTCTACCGCGTGAAGATGCGCGACCTGCGCGGCGGGCACATCATCGAGCGCTCCTTCAACAACAACGAGAAGCTCGCTGCCGCGCGCGTCGAGCGTCGGCCCGTGCAGTACCTCTACGGCGACGGTGAGCGGTTCACGTTCATGAACGCCGCGACCTACGAGCAGATGGAGGTCGACCGCTCGCTGATCGCCGACGCGCTCCCCTTCATGAAGGAGGGCGACACCGTGCAGGCGGTGCTCTACGGCGACGAGATGCTCGGGCTCGAGCTGCCCGCCGCGGTGGAGCTGCGCATCACGGGCGCCGAGCCGGGCGTGAAGGGCGACACGGCGACCGGGGCGACGAAGGCGGCGACGCTCGAGACCGGCCACGTGGTGGCGGTGCCGCTCTTCATCAACGCGGGCGACACGATCAAGGTCTCGACCTCGACCGGCGGCTACATCGAGCGGGTCGCGACGGGGTAGCCGCGGTGCCGCCGGAGGTCCGCCCGGTCTGGCAGGTGCTCCGGTACCTCAAGGTCCTCGTCGAGCAGGACCGCCAGCTCGGCGACATCTGGGTCGGCGGGGAGGTCTCGAACCTCACGCTCGCCTCGTCCGGCCACATCTACTTCACGCTGAAGGACCAGGGCGGCGCTCTGCGGTGCGCGTTCTTCCGGCAGAAGAACGTCGGGCAACGAGAGCGGCTGGAGGCCGGAGCCTCGGTGATCGTGCACGGCGCGCTCACGGTCTACGAGCAGCGCGGCGATCTGCAGATGGTCGTGGACTTCGTGCAGGCGGCCGGGGTGGGCGCGCTCGCGGCGGAGTTCGAGCGGCGCCGCGCGCGCTTCGAGGCCGAGGGGCTCTTCGCCCCGGATCGGAAGCGCCCGCTCCCGCGCTTCCCGCGTCGCATCGGCGTGGTGACCTCGGCGAGCGGCGCGGCGTTCCACGACATCCAGACGGTGCTTGCGCGGCGCTGGCCGCTCGCGACGATCGCCTTCCTTCCCACGCCGGTGCAGGGCGAGGAGGCCCCGGTCGAGATCGCAGAGGCGATCCGCGCGATGGCGCCGCGCGGGCGGCCCGAGCGGTGGCCGGACGTGCTGATCGTCGGGCGCGGCGGCGGCTCCGCGGAGGACCTCTGGGCCTTCAACGAAGAGCCGGTGATCCGCGCGATCTTCGGCTGCCCGGTGCCGGTCATCTCGGCGGTCGGGCACGAGACCGACCTCTCGCTCTCCGACCTCGTCGCCGACATGCGCGCGCCGACGCCGTCGGCGGCCGCGGAGCTCGTCGCCCCCGACCGCGCGGAGGTGCTCCAGGCGATCGCAACGATGCGACGCCAGCACGGCCAGCAGCTCGCGCGCACGCTCGACGCCGCGCGCACCGCGGTCGAACGTCGCGAGCGCGTGATGGAGCGAGCGCTGCCCGACGTGCAGCGCGTGCGCCACGAGCTCGCGATGCGTGTCGAGGTGATGCACGGCGCGGCCAGCGCCGCGACCGCCGCCGCGCGCGCGGCAGCCGCGGGTTGGCTCAGCCGCCTCGAGGCGCTCTCCCCGCTCGCCACGCTCGATCGCGGATTCGCGATCGTCTCGCGCGAAGACGGCGAGGTCGTGACCTCCGCCGCGGGCGTGGCGGCCGGCGAGCGGCTCGGCGTGCGCTGGCGCGACGGCGCGCGCACGGTCCGGGTAGAGTCGCCCTGATGGCTCCGCGCACCCCGTCTCCGCGCGACCCGGCTCGGAGCGACCGCCCCGCGGCCGGCGAGGCTTCGCCGCCCACGGAGGCGCCCGACGATAGCTTCGAGGCCGTCTACGAGCGGCTCGAGGAGATCTCACGCGCGCTCGAGGCGGGGGGACTCACGCTCGAGCGCTCGGTCGACCTCTACGAGGAGGGCATGCGGCTCGCGCAGCGCTGCCAGGAGCTGCTTGCGAGCGTCGAGCAGCGCATCGAGACGCTGCGCCAGCGCGCCCTCAACGGCGGCGGGGAGCCGCGGTGACCCTTCGCATCGGCTGGTTCACGACCGCGCGCGGCGCCGGCTCGCGCGGCATGTTCGAGGCGGCGCTCGCCGCGATCGAGGCAGGGGCGCTCGACGCCGAGATTGCGGTGGTCTTCTGCAACCGCGAGCCGGGCGAGGACCCGGTCACCGACGGCTTCCTCGACCGCGCGCGCTCGGCGGGCATTCCGGTGGTCGCGCTCTCCTCGGTGCGCTCCAGGCGCGAGCGCGGCGGCGAGCGCTCCAGCCCCGGCGCGCCGCTCCCGCCCTGGCGCGAGGCCTATGACGTCGAGGTCGCGCGGCGGCTCGCCGCCCACCCCTTCGACGTCGGCGTGCTCGCCGGATACATGCTCATCCTCACCGCCTCGTTCGTGCGGCACCACGCGCTCCTCAACCTCCACCCCGCGCTGCCCGGCGGGCCGATCGGCACCTGGCGGGAGGTGATGCGCGAGCTGATCCGCACGCGGGCGCCGGAGAGCGGCGTCATGGTCCACCTCGCGATCGCGGAGGTCGACGCGGGGCCCGTCGTCGCGTACTGCCGGTACCCCATCGTCGGGCCCGCCTTCGACCCGCTCTGGTCGGAGCTCGACGGACACATCGACGAGATGGACGACGCGGCGATCGAGGCGACGCCGCTCTTCCTGCGCATCCGCGACGCCGGGCTCGCAGTGGAGGCGCCGTTTCTCGTCGCGGCGCTCGCGGCGTTCGCGGAGGGCCGTGTACGGGCGGAGCGCGGGGCGCTGCACACGCCCGCGGACGCGCCGGAGCCGCCGCTCGACCTCACGGTGGACGTCGCCGCGCGCACACGCGCGAACACCCGCGCGTAGCCCGGCCGCGCCCCAGCGGCTACGCTGACGACCGCCCGCTCGTCCTGAGCGCACCCGCGCAGCAATCGGGAGCCTACGATGACGACGCCCGTCCCGCACGACCCCTCCCGCGCGCTGGCCCCGCTCGCCTCGGCGCTGCCGGCGCGGCGCGCCCCGACGGCGCTGGCGATGCTCACCCGCCGTGCGCTGCCCGTGGTCGCGCGCTCGGTGGTCGCGGGCGTCGCCGTCCTCGCGGCCGAGCGCGCGGTGCGCGAGCTCGCCCGGGGCGCGGTCGCGCGCGTGCGGTCTCGGCCGGCGGTGCCGCGCACCCAGCGCTTCCACGCCTCGTACACGGAGACCACGATCGTCGAGCGCATCCGCGTCCGCCGCCGCTGACGGCGGCGCGCCGGCGCCGCGCCCGCCCCGCCCGATGCCCCCCGCCGAGCGGCTGCAGAAGATCCTCGCGAGCGCCGGGCTCGGCTCTCGGCGCGCCGCCGAGGCGCTCATCGCCGCGGGCCGCGTCACGGTCGACGGCGCGACCGCCACGCTGGGCACCCGCGCCGACCCCGCGCGCCAGCGCATCGAGGTCGACGGGCGCCCGCTGCGCCGCGCTCCCGCCGACCGCACCCTCGCGCTGCACAAGCCGCCCGGCTACCTCGTGACCGCGCGCGACGAGCGCGGCCGCCCGACCGTCTTCGACCTGCTGCCGGACGCCGCGCTGAATCTCCGTTATGTCGGGAGACTCGATCAGGAGAGCGAGGGCCTGCTTTTGCTCACCACGGACGGCGCGCTCGCGCACCGGCTCGCGCACCCGCGCTGGGGCGTGGAGAAGCGCTACGAGGCGACCGTGCGCGGTGCCCCCGCGGAGGCAGCGCTGGAAGCGCTGCGGCGGGGCGTCCTGATCGAGGACGGTCGCACGGCGCCAGCTCGGGTGGAGCTCGTGCGACGCGGCGCGCGGCGCAGCCTCGTGCGCCTCTCGATCCACGAGGGGCGCAACCGGCAGGTGCGGCGCATGCTCGACGCCGTGGGGCACCCCGTGACGCGGCTCGTGCGCACTTCCTACGGGCCGGTCGAGCTTGGCCGCCTCGGGAGCGGCCGCGCTCGTGAGCTACGCGCGGAAGAGATCGCCGCACTACGCGCGCTCGTAGGACTCGAGAGCGCCGCAGGGGGGCGCTGAACGCGCCCGGTGGACGCTCGGATCGGGGCGTCGATATCATCGGTCGACCCGATGACCCGGAGGGATCCGATCGCCAGCGACTCGATCGCCCGCTGTGTCGCCATCGACGGTCCGACCGCCGCCGGCAAGAGCGTCGTCGGGCGTGCGGTCGCCGACCGGCTGCGCCTCGGGTTCTTCGACACCGGCCTCATGTACCGCGCCTGCGCGCTCGCCGTGCTCGAGTCGGCCATTGACCCGCTCGACGCGGGGGCGGTGACGGCACTCGTGCGCGGGCTCGACCTCGACGTGCGCTGGGAGGACCCGACGCAGCCGCGGATGTTCTTGCGCGGCGAAGACGTCACGGCCCGCCTGCGCGAGCGGGCGGTCGAGGATGCGGTCTCGCTCGTCTCCCGCATCCCCGACGTTCGCGATGAGCTCGTACGTCGGCAGCGGGCGGTCGCCTCCCGCGAGCCCGTGGTGATGGCCGGGCGCGACATCGGGACGCGCGTGCTGGTGGAGGCGCGCACGAAGATCTTCCTCGACGCCTCCGCGGAGGTGCGCGCCCGGCGGCGGCTGGGCGAAGAGCTCGACCGCGGCCGCCAGACGACGTTCGAGCGGGTGCTCGGGCAGACCCGGCGGCGCGACGAGCTGGACGACACCGGCAAGCGCGCGGTGCGCCGCGAGCAGGCAGCGCCCGACGCGATCGTGGTCGACACGGACGCGCTCGGCATCGACGCGGTGGTGGACCGCTGCGTGGAGGCGTACCAGAGCGCGAACGCGGCGGCCTAGCGGGCCGGCTCGCGCGGGGCGACGTGAGCCCCGGGTGCGGAGGGCTGAGTCGTGAAGCAGCGGGTCTCGCGCCTCGCGTACGCCGCGACGGTCTGGTTCTCGCGCGGCGTCGTCTACTGGCTCGGGCGGTGGGAGGTCGTGGGACGCGATCGCGTGCCGTCCGCCGGCCCCGTGATCCTCGTGGCGAACCACAACCATCTGCTCGACCCGCCGCTCGTCGCCGCGTCGTGCGGGCGGCGCGTGCACCCGATGGCGAAGCGCGAGCTGTTCGAGACGCCGTTCGTGGGCTGGTACTTCTGGGTGTACGGCGCGTTCCCCGTCCGGCGGTTCTCAGGGGACATGGGTGCGCTGCGGGTGGCGCGCAACTACCTGCGCAACGGCGAGGTCGTGCTGATGTTCCCGGAGGGGACGCGCGCGCACGGGCGCGGGATGCGGGCAGCGCTCCCCGGCGCCGCGATGGTCGCGCTCCTTTCGCACGCGCCGGTCGTCCCGGTGGCGATCACCGCCACCGACACCATCCGCATCCCGCTCGTCTTCGTGCAGTGGCTCATCGGGCGCCGGCCGCGGCTGCGCGTGGAGTTCGGCGAGCCGTTCTCGCTCGAATCCGGCGAGGCGGACGCGCGCTCCGCCGAGGAGTCGACCGACCGCATGATGCGCCGAGTCGCCGCGATGCTTCCCGAGCGCTACCAGGGGGCGTACGGAGCGGCGTCCGCGGGTACGATCGTCGTGGCGCGCCAGTCACGAGACCGACGGGCGCCGAGCGAGTAGCGCACACCGGCGGGGGCCGGAGGTTCCGCATGTGCGGCATCGTCGGATACACGGGCCGGCGCCCGGCGGGCCCGATCGTGCTGGAGGGGCTGCGCTGCCTCGAGTACCGCGGGTACGACTCCGCGGGGATCGCCCTCTTCGACCGAGACGGGCAGCTGTACGTGGCCCGCGCCACGGGGAAGCTCGACCGGCTCGTGCAGCGGGTGGAGGGGACGCTACCGCCCGCCGTCGCGGGCATCGGGCACACGCGCTGGGCGACGCATGGCGAGCCGAGCGACGCGAACGCTCACCCTCACCTCGACCCTGGCGGCCGTGTCGCCGTCGTGCACAACGGCATCGTCGAGAACTACCGCGAGCTGCGGCGGCGCTTCGAGGACCGCGGCGAGAGTTTCGTCTCCGACACCGATACCGAGGTGCTCGCGTTCCTGCTCGCCGACCACCTCGAGCGTGGCGAGGACCTGCTCGACGCGCTGCGCCTGGTCGTGGCGGAGGCGAAGGGCGCGTACGCGCTGCTGGCCGTCGACGCGCAGGAGCCGGGCCGCCTCGTGGCGGCGCGGGTGGGCAACGCGGGCGGCATCGTGGTCGGTCACGGCGAAGGGGAGCGGCTCGTCGCCTCCGACCTCGGCGCGCTGATCCCGCACACGCGGCGCGTGACGTTCCTCGAGCCCGGCGAGCTCGCCGACGTGCGCGCGGACGAGGTGGCGTTCACGGACGCCGAGGGACGCGCGCTCGAGAAGCCCGTCGAGGTGCAGCCGTTCGACGCCGTCGCCGCCGCGAAGGGGCGCTTCAAGCACTTCATGCTCAAGGAGATCCACGAGCAGCCCGAGGCGGTCCTCTACGCGCTGCACGGCTACGGGACGAGCCCGCCGCGCGTCGAGGTGCAGGGTGTCCCGTTCGACGAGACGCGCGTACGCGCGCTCAACCGCGTCGTGCTGATCGGCATGGGCACCTCGATGCACGCGGCGATGGTCGGCCGCCACTACTTCGAGCGGTTCGCGCGCATCCCGACCGAGGTCGACAACTCCGCGGAGTTCCGCTACCGGCAGCCGGTGCTCGATGAGCGCACGCTCGTGGTGTCGATCTCGCAGTCCGGCGAGACCGTGGACACGCTCGCGGGGATGGAGGAGGCGCGCCGCGCCGGCTGCCCGCAGCTCACGCTCTGCAACACGCCGGGGGCGCAGGCGACGCGTGTCGCCGACGGCACGGTCTTCATGCGCACCGGCCCGGAGGTCGCGGTGGCCTCCACGAAGACGATGGCGGCCTCGATGATGCTGCTGCACGGCCTCGCGCTGCACCTCGGGCGGCTGCGTGGCACGCTCGACCCGGCCCTCGCCGCGCAGCAGATCGAGGCGGCGCTGCACGTGCCGGCGGCGGTCGGGGAAGCGCTCGAGCTCGAGGAGCGGATCGCCGCGATCGCCGACCGCTACGCGCGCTCGGAGGACTTCCTCTTCCTCGGGCGTGGGCTCGGCTACCCGCTCGCGCTCGAGGGGGCGTTGAAGCTCAAGGAGGTCTCGTACATCCACGCCGAGGGCTACGCCGCCGGCGAGATGAAGCACGGCCCGATCGCGCTGATCGACGAGCGCATGCCCACGGTGGCGCTCGCCCCCCGCGACGAGGTCTTCGACAAGATGCGCTCGAACATCGAGCAGGTGCGCGCGCGCCACGGGCCGGTGATCGCGATCGTGTCGCACGGTGACCACTCGCTCGACGGCCTCGCGAGCGACGTGATCGAGCTGCCGGAGGTGGACCCGCTGCTCACGCCGCTCGTGACGGTGGTGCCGATGCAGCTGCTCGCGTACCACATCGCGGTGTTGCGCGGCGCGGACGTCGATCAGCCGCGCAACCTCGCGAAGACCGTCACCGTCGAGTAGCGCGCGGCGGCGGGGCCGCGTGCTCAGCCGGCGAGCGCCGCCTGCGCCGCGGCGACCCGCGCGATCGGCACGCGGTACGGCGAGCACGAGACGTAGTCGAACGCCTGCTCGTGGCAGAAGACGACGGACGCCGGGTTGCCGCCGTGCTCGCCACAGATGCCGACCTTGAGCCCCGGCTTGGTGCTGCGGCCGCGCTCGATGCCGATCCGCACGAGCGCGCCGACGCCGTCGCGGTCGAGCTCGACGAAGGGATCGCGCTCGATCACATGCTGAGTCATGTACACGGGGAGGAAGCGGGCGGCGTCGTCGCGCGAGAGGCCGAACGTCGTCTGGGTGAGGTCGTTCGTGCCGAACGAGAAGAAGTCGGCGTGCTCCGCGATGCGGTCGGCGACGATGCAGGCGCGCGGGAGCTCGATCATCGTGCCGACCGCGTACTCGATGCGGATCCCGCGCTCGTCGAGCACCTCCTCGGCGACGCGCAAGACGAGCTCGCGCAGCCGCTCGAGCTCCCGTTCGAGCCCGACCAGCGGGATCATGATCTCGGGCGCCACCTGGAGTTGTTCCGCGCGCAGCTCGCACGCCGCCTCGATGACCGCGCGCACCTGCACCTCGTAGATCTCCGGGAAGGTGATCGCCAGCCGCACGCCGCGGTGGCCGAGCATCGGGTTGAACTCGTGCAGGGCGTCGACGCGACGCTTCACTTCGTCGATGCGCATGCCGAGCGCGCGCGAGAGATCGGCGATGTCGTCGACCGTCTGCGGCAGGAACTCGTGCAGCGGAGGGTCGAGCAGGCGGATCGTGACCGGGTAGCCCGCCATGGCGCGCAGGATGCCGATGAAGTCCTCGCGCTGCATGGGGAGGATCTTCGCAAGCGCCTCGCGGCGCTCCGCCTCCGATTGCGAGAGGATCATCTGGCGCACGGCGAGAATGCGGTCGGGGCCGAAGAACATGTGCTCGGTGCGGCAGAGCCCGATGCCCTCGGCGCCGAATCCGCGTGCGCGCTCGGCGTCCTGCGGGGTGTCCGCGTTCGCGCGCACGCGGAGGTGCCGGCGCTCGTCAACCCAGACCATGAGCCGCTCGTACTCCGCCGGCAGCACGGGCTCGGCGAGCGGCAGCGCCCCGAGCATCACCTCGCCGCTCGAGCCGTCGAGCGAGATCACGTCCCCTTCGTTCACCACGACCAGCCCGTGCGACTTCGACTCCACCGTGAAGTGGCGCCTCGCGTAGTCGATGCGGAGGGCCGAGCAGCCCGTGACACAGCACTTCCCCATCCCCCGCGCCACCACCGCCGCGTGCGAGGACGTCCCGCCACGCGCCGTGAGGAACGCACGCGCCTCCTTCATCCCCTCGATGTCCTCCGGGCTCGTCTCCTCGCGCACGAGGATCACCTGCTCCCCGCGCATGGCCGAGTCCACGGCGTCCGCGGGCGTGAAGACGACGCGGCCGACGGCTGCCCCCGGCGCCGCCGCGAGGCCCTTCGCGACCACCTCGCGCTTCGCATTCGCCGCGAACACCGGGTGCAGCAGTTCGTTGAGCTGCTCGGCGTCGATGCGACGGACCGCTTCGTCCTCGTCGATCAGCCCTTCGTCCACCATGTCGACGGCGATCTTCACCATCGCCTGCCCCGTGCGCTTGCCGCTGCGCGTCTGCAGGATCCAGAGCTTCCCCTCCTGGATGGTGAACTCGATGTCCTGCATGTCGGCGAAGTGCTGCTCGAGTCGCTCGCAGGCGCGCTCGATCTCCGCGAACGGACCGGGCATCGAGGTTTCGAGCGAAGCGGGGCTCTCCGGGAGGCGCGCGCTCTCGAGGAACGGCTGCGGGGTGCGGGTGCCCGCGACCACGTCCTCGCCCTGCGCGTTCACGAGGAACTCCCCGAAGCGATGATGCGCGCCGGTCGACGGATTCCGCGTGAAGACCACCCCGGTCGCGCAGTCGTCGCCGAGGTTGCCGAACACCATCGCCTGCACCGTGACGGCGGTGCCCCAGTCCGCGGGATAGCCGTACATGTTCCGGTAGACCACCGCGCGCGCGCTCTCCCATGAGCGCAGCACGGCGGCGATTGCACCCCAGAGCTGCTGCCACGGGTCGCTCGGGAACTCCGCGCCGGTGTGCTCGCGTACGAGCGCCTTGTAGTCCTGGACGAGCGCGCGCAACGCCTCGGCGTCGAGTTGCATGTCCTCCTTGACCCCGGCCGCCTCCCGCTTGCGCGCGAGCAGCGCCTCGAAAGGGTCCGGATCTTCGTCGGACGCCTTGCGGACGCCGAGCACGACGTCGCCGTACATCTGGATGAAGCGGCGGTACGAGTCATAGGCGAACCGCGGCCGGCCGGAGCGGCGTGCCAGTCCCTCGGCCGCCTCCTCGTTCAACCCCAGGTTCAGGATCGTGTCCATCATCCCGGGCATCGAGACGCGCGCCCCGGAACGCACCGAGACGAGGAGCGGGTTGTCGGGGTCGCCGAAGCGGGCGCCTACGCTCTTCTCGACGTGGGCGATGCCGCGGCGCACCTGCTCCTCGAGCCCGCCGGGGTAGCGCCGGCCCAGCGCGTAGAAGGCGTTGCAGACCTCCGTGGTGATCGTGAAGCCCGGCGGCACCGGCACCCCGAGCCCACTCATCTCTGCCAGCCCGGCTCCCTTGCCGCCCAGCAGATCGCGCATGCTCCCATCGCCCTCCGCAGAGCCGTCGCCGAAGCGATAGACGAGCTGCGTCGAGAGCGGGGGCGTGGTGGGCCGGTTGGTGACGGTGGTCATCCGCGATCACCTTCTCGTGCGCGCGCAGCGGCCGCGACGTGGGGGGAGCCGGTACGGGGGCGCCAGATCGAACCCAGTGCGCGAACGAGTCGCGCATGGCCACACGGAGCCGCCCGCCCGCCCCGTCAGCGGTCAGAGATTATACGGTGGCTCCGGCGGGCCCAAGTGATGAAGTGATCATTCGAGTAGACACTTTGGCGCCAATGGTGGACACTCTTGGCATGGACGAGCCGCGCGGGCACGACGGCGCGAGGATCCGCGAGCTGCGAGCGCGCATCGCGGCACGCGAGGCCGCCCTCGAGCCGCTCGCAGCGCGCGAGGCCACGTCGGCGGGCCGGGCGCGCCCCGAGCCCCCGGACCCGCTGCGGCTCGCCTTCCAGGTCGACCGTGACCGCATCATCCACACGCGGGCCTTCCGGCGCCTCAAGCACAAGACGCAGGTATTCGTCGCCCCCGACTCCGATCACGTGGTGACCCGTATGACCCACACGATCGAGGTGCAGCAGATCGCGCGGACGGTCGCCCGCGCGCTGAACCTCAACGAGGACCTCACCGAGGCGATCGCGCTCGGGCACGACCTCGGGCATACGCCGTTCGGCCACGCCGGGGAAGAGCAGCTCGCCGCGCTGCTGTTCGAGGGCTTCCGCCACAACGAGCAGTCTCTGCGCATCGTCGACCTGCTCGAACGGGACGGCGCCGGGCTCAACCTCACCGTCGAGACGCGCGACGGCATCCTGAAGCACTCGAAGGTGCGCGAGTCGGTGGCCGCCGAGGCCTGGGGCACCGCGGCCACCCTCGAGGGGCAGATCGTGAAGCTCGCCGACTCGATCGCGTACCTCAACCACGACATCCAGGACGCGATCCGCGCGGGGCTGATCCGCGAGGGCGAGCTCCCGGAGGCGGCGCGCTCGGTGCTCGGGGCCGAGCACTCGCGCCGCATCGAGACGCTCGTGACGGACTGCGTGCTCGCCACCCTCGCGACGCTCGACGGCGACGCCCCGCGCATCACGCTGAGCGAGCCGGTGCTCGCGGCCACCGACCGGTTGCGAGAGTTCATGTTCGACCGCGTCTACCTGCACGAGTCGACGCTGCGCGAGGCGCGCCGGGGCCAGGCGATCGTTGCGTTCCTCTTCGAGCACTACGCCGCGCATCCGGACGAGATCGTGGGGTGGTCGCGCGCGCAGGATCCGCCATGGCGTCGCGCGGCGGACTACGTATCGGGGATGACGGACGGGTTTGCCGCGCGGCGCGCGCGCGAGTTGGGTTTTGCCGGCTGAGCGCGGAGGGGCCGCTACAATCGCTGCGGGGCACGCACTGGGAGTGAGCCACGACACGCTATCTGCGCGCACCCACCGTCGCGGGGATCGCCATCGTGCTGATCGCCGCTGGCGTCCTCGCCGCGATCGCGCTCGTCGACCGGGCGGGGGGCGCCGCGAACGGCGCCCGGGGGACGGAGCCACGGGGCGGGGCCGGCCCCACGGTCCAGGGTGTGGCGGTGCGTGCCTCGCTCACCACGAACATCCGCGCCTCGCCTGGGCGGCAGGCCGAGTTGATCGCGATCATCCCCGGGGGTCGCGTCGCACAGGTCACCGGGCAGACGCCCAACGGGGACTGGCTGCGCGTCGTCTACCCCGTCGGCTCGAGGCTCGAGGGGTGGGTCCCGGCGGCGAACATGGAGCCGCTGCAGGGCGACCCCGCGTCGCTCGCGGTGATCGATGTCGCCGTCCCCGGGCAGCCCGCGGCGACGCCGGGTCCGGGCGTGGGCGCGACACCCGAGGCGGCGCCGCTCCCCGACCTCGCGATCACGAACGCGTTCGTCGCGCCGAACGGCACGCTCACGATCCGGATGGCGAACATCGGGCGCGGCCGGTTCGACGCGGCGGTCGGCCTGCGCGTAACGAGCGCAGCCGGCGAGGTGGTGGGCGTGATCGAGATCGAGCGCGCGCTACTGCTGCCGGGCCGCAGCGCGACCGTGAACACGCAAGTCGAGGTGCGCCGGACGGGCGAGTACGTCCTCGAGCTCGACTGGCTGGACGAAGTGCGCGAGGCGAACGAGTTCAACAACCAGCTGCGCACGCTGCTCGTGGCGCCGGAGCGGTGACGTGAGCCTCCGCCAGCGACCGCGCGAGCGGCCGCAGCGGGGCCGCGGGCTCGTCTGGCTGGGAGGGGCCGCGCTCGTCCTCGTGGCCGCGGTCACGGCGAGCGCGGCGTTCATCGTGCTGAGCGAGGACGCGCAGGCGCCGGGCGCCGGGCCGACGCCGGCCGTCTCCGCGCTTCCGACCCTGCAACGCGACGTCGCGCTGCGCTCGGGGCCCGGGCCCGAGGTCGCGATCGTCGCGCGGCTGCCGGCCGGGACGGAGCTGCAGCTCGTGGGGCGGACGCAGGACGGCCAGTGGCTGGTCGTCGCCCCCGCCGACCGCGGCCAGCTCTTCGGGTGGGTCCCCGCGGACGCGGTCAGCGGCGGCGACGCCACGCGGCTCCCGGTGGTCGCCTCGGGCGCCCCGTCGGCGAAGGTGCCGGGCGCCGCCTCCCCCGCGCCCGGCACCGCGAGCGACCTCCCCGACCTCGTCGTCGACAATGTCTTCTCGCGCGACAACCGCCTCGTCGTAGTGGTCAGGAATGTGGGGCGGGGCGACGTGACCGCGCCGCTGGTGGTCCGGGTGAACGACGGCCGGCCTCAGCCGCTCGGCGCGAAGGAGGGGGAGCCGCTGCGCGCCGGCGTGAAGGTCGAGTTCGTGCTCGCGCGCGAGTACGTGCAGCGGCGCGCGGTCGCCCGCGTCACGGTCGCCACCGACCCGCCGACGCGCGAGGAGACGCTCGCGAACAACACGCTCGAGGTGGTGGTCACCCCGGATCGCCGCAACGACCTCGAGATCGCGGGCGCGGTCGTGCTGGCGGCCGATGGGCACCTGCAGGTGACCGTGCGCAATAACAGCCCGATCCCGGTGGTCGGGCCCGTCACGATCACCGTGCGCCAGACCGGCGGGGCCAGCGAGCTGGTGGCGCGCCGGGAGGTCGTGCTCGACCTCCCGGCGGGCGCGTCGCGGCTCGTCGACTTCAAGGGGACCCTTGGGATCGACCTCACGCGCGTGGTCGTGCTGCTCGACAGCGAGGCGATCAACGACGCGGTGCCGTCGAATAACGTCTACCCGCGATGACCGCGGACGTCGGCGGCGGGGGCCGTGGGGCCGGGAGCGAAGCGTTGCTGGAGCGGCTTCGCGCCTCGCGCGTGGCGTTGCTCGCGGCGCTCGCCGGCGTCACCGAGCGCGACTTCGCCGCGGAGCTTCCGGACGGGCGCAGCGTGGTGCGCGCGCTCGCCGAGCTCGCGGCCGCCGAGCGCGGGGAGGTCGCGGCCGCGCGCGGCCGCGAGGCGCGCGCCCGCATTCCCGAGAAGCCGCTGCCCCCGCAGGTGATGCACGACCTCGCGGGTGCGCGGTACGAGACCGAGCAGCTGCTCGAGGAGGGGGGGCCGACCCCGCCGGGCCCGCTGGAGGCGCTCGTGAAGCGCGTGACGACGCGGGAGGCTGCGGTCGCGGCCGCGGTGGGGGGCCGCCCGCGCGCCTGAGCCGCGTGGCGCGGGGGCGGGCCGGGGGCGTCCTCGGGGGAGAATCCCGCCGATCTGCGGGTGAACCCGTCACTTCCGACGCTCCGCGGTGTCTCAAGAGCTAGAGCATGAGCACCATCGACGAGGTGAAGGCACGTCTCGACATCGTCGAGACGGTTGGGTCATACGTCCCCGATCTGAAGAAGAGCGGGCGGACGTGGAAGGCGCGTTGCCCCTTCCACCAGGAGCGCACGCCTTCGTTCGTCGTGGACCCCGGCCGCGGCACATGGCACTGCTTCGGCGCCTGCTCCACGGGGGGCGACGTCATCGAGTTCGTGCGGCGGGTGAGCGGGGTCGAGTTCAAGGAGGCGCTGCGGCTCTGCGCGGAGCGTGCGGGCGTCGAGCTGCGCCCGCCCTCTCGCCAGGAGGTCGCCGAGCGCGAGCAGCACGAGCGGCTGCTCCAGGCGAACGAAGCGGCGGCGGTCTTCTTCCAGGCGGCGCTCGCCGGCCCGGAGGGCGGCGAGGCACGCGCCTACCTCGAGGGGCGGGGGCTCGACGCGCAGGCGATCGAGACGTGGCAGCTCGGCTACGCGCCGGAGGGCTGGCGCGGCCTCACCGATCACCTGCTCGCGCGCGGCTTCGCCGAGCGCGACCTGGTCGACGCGGGCCTCGCGATCGAGGGCGACCGCGGCGCCTACGATCGCTTCCGCGGCCGCGTCGTGTTCCCGACGCGCGACCAGCGCCGCCGCCTGATCGGCTTCGGGGCGCGCGCGCTGCGGCCCGAGGACGAGCCGAAGTACCTGAACACGCCGCAGACGCCGCTGTTCGACAAGAGCGGGACGCTCTACGGCCTCGACCGCGCTGCGGAGGCGATCCGACGCGCCGGCCGCGCCGTGATCGTCGAGGGCTACATGGACGTGATCGCCGCGCACCAGTTCGGGGTGGCGAACGTCGTGGCCTCGAACGGCACCGCGATCGCCGAGAAGCAGATGGCGCTGCTCAAGCGCTACGCCGAGAACGTCGTGCTCGCGCTCGACGCCGACAACGCGGGCTCGGAGGCGACCCTCCGCGGCGTGCAGGTCGCGGCCGGGGCCGCCGACCGCATGGCCGTGCCGACGATCGACTGGCGCGGCCTCGTGACCGTGCAGGACGCGCTGCGCGCAGACATCCGCGTCGCCCGGCTGCCCGAGGGCGACGACCCGGACTCGCTCGTCCGCCGCGACCCCGACCGCTTCAAGCGGTTGATCGACGAGGCGCTGCCGGTGGCGGACCACCTGTTCGACGCGGTCTCGTCGGCGATCGTCCCCGGCGATGCGCGGTCGCGCTCGCGCGCGGTGCAAGCCCTGGCGCCGACGGTGGCCGCGATGACGGACCCAGTGGTCCGGTCGTATTATGTACAGAAGCTCGCACGCATCGGCCAGGTCGACGAGCACGTGATCGCGCGCATGCTCGCGCGCGGCGGCCGGCCGCGGCCGGT
>VGNK01000011.1 GCA_016866055.1 Chloroflexota bacterium
GAGCGGTTCGGCGGCTCACCCCGGCGGCGTCGCCGAGCCGGATCGGCCTGCCGACGTACCCGGCGGCCGCACGAGGAAGACCGGGTGGCGCGCGGCCTCCGCCTCGAACGCCTCGACGGGCGAGTCCGGCGTCGCGTCGAACGAGTCGGCGGTGATGCGGTTCGCGGCGAGGTAGCGGCGCAGCACCGGCCCCGCCGTGGCGGCGTCCACGACCTCCGTGAGCGCGACGCGCTCGCGGCGGCGGCCGGTGCGCAGCTCCGCCTCGCCGCTCGCGCGCACGTTGAGCACCCAGGGGCGCGTCCCGAACGGCGAGACGAGGTAGCGCCGGCCCGCGTGTTCGAGCGGGGTCACCGGCGTCGTGTGCCGCCGCCCCGTGCGGCAGCCTGCCGTCGCCAGGAGCGCGACCCCGCCCGGCACGACGCCGAGCGGGACGAGCCGCCTGAGCAGCGCGTTGAAGAAGCGGACCACGGGCGTCAACCGGTACGCGCGCGTCACGGCTACCGCCCCGCGCGCGGCGCGCCGGTCCGCTCACGCTCGAGCAGGGCGTACAGCCCCGCGATGTTCATCTCCTTGCGCTCCGCCTCCGGCCACTTCGCCCAGTCGCCGATGTCGATGCGCGCGGCCGCCTGCTCGGCGCTCAGCCCTTCCGCGTAGGCGGCGCGCGTCTCGCGCACCATGAAGTCGAGGTACTCCTGCATGTCCTCGAGCTCGCGCTTCCCGCCGATCGGCCCGTGCCCGGGGATGATGCGCTCGACGTCCATCCCCGTGATCACGTCGCAGACGCGCACCCAGTTCGCCATATCGCCGCGGCAGAGGGGCATCGAGTAGAAGAACGCGAGGTCGCCCGCGAACAGCACCTTCGACTGCGGGAAGTAGACGAGCGCGTCGCCGAGCGTGTGGGCCGGGCCGTGGTGGTGCAGGCGCACCTCGGTCTCGCCGTAGTGCAGCGTGAGGTGGTCGCGGAAGGTCGTGACCGGGAGCGTCGGGCGGACCTCCGCGAGCTCTTCCCACCACGAGTCCTGGATCCAGCCGGGGCGCGGGCCGCGGTCGCCGGGGGCGCGCGCGGCGGCGGCCTCCGCGGCGCGGCGTGCGGCCTCGGCCATCTCCGCGTGGCACGCCTCGTGCGCGACGATCTCGGCGCCAGTGATGAACTGGTTGCCGTTGGTGTGATCGGCGTGCATGTGCGTGTTCACGAGGTGGCGGAACGGCGCAGGGCTGACCCTGCGCATCGCCTCGATGAGGCGGCGCGTCATGCTCGGGGCCATCAGCGCGTCGATCACGAGCAGCCCATCGTCGCCGACGAGGAAGCCGGCGTTCGAGATCCCCCAGCCGCCATCCCACTGCAGGTAGGCGTAGAGGTCCTCGCCGAGCTCCACGACCCCGGTCTGGTACGGCGGCCTCGGTCGGTACGGCATCGCACGCCCTTCGTTTGAGCGCGCACGATAGCGCGCGGCGGGCAGCGTGGAGGCGTGCGCGGCGCGGCTCCCGGCGGCCGCGCCATCGGGCGCGGGCGGCACGCGACGGGGCCGTCCGGCGCGCTTCCCCGCGCGCCGGCTCAGGCCAACGACGGCACCCACCATCGTTCGGTGGTGCGCCGCACGTGCGCAAATCCAAGGCGCCGCGCGATCGCCGCGGAGGGGAGGTTCCTCGCGTCGCAGTGCCAGGTGGGGGCGAGCCCCTCGCCCAGGCATGCGAGCGCCATGAGCGCGCTCGCCGCAGTGCCGAGACCGCGACGCCGCGCTGGCTGGTGCGCGACGATCCCGAGCTCGATGACGCCGTCCGCCCGCGCGGTACCGTACGACTCCGCGACGAGCGACTCGCCCTCGAAGAGGCAGATGCTGCGCCCGCGCTCCAGGAACGCCTGCGCGCCCCCGAACACCCCCTCGACCACGGAGCGGCGCCAGGCGAGGTGCGGGATCAGCGCCGCGTCTGCGGGTCGCGCGCTCACCTCGGGCGGGAGCGCCGCGAGCTCGCGCAGGCGCTCCCGGCTTGCGAGCGGCCCCGAAAAGATCAGCCCGTCGTGGTGCTCGACCTCCCCGGGATAGGCATCGATGACCTCGGGCTCGTCGGCCCACGCGAGCAGGCCGACGTGGCCCGCGCGGCGAAGGCGCTCGAACACCTCGATGCGCGCGGCCGCGGGCGGACGCCCGCCGACCACGAGCTGGCCGCCGCCCTCCCACAGCAACACCCACGAGGGCGTGTCCGCGTCGTCGACGTACGCGCGCCCGACGGTCACGCCGTCCGCCGCGGAGAGCGCGCGCACGAGCAGGGGCCAGCCGGTCCCTTCGAGCAGCGCACGGATGCGGGGGTGCGGGCGATCGCCGAGGAGCACGTGGCGCACCGGCGGAGTGTAGGGCTGCGAGCCCCACGGCACCGACGGCCCCGCTCGCGACGGGGCGCCGGCGGTCCGCGGCGAGCCCGCGCGCGCGAAACCGCCTCTCGCGCGATGCGCCGTCGTGCGGAGCGAGCGCCGGAGACGGGCTAGCTAGCCGCGGGGCAGCCCCAGCCCGCGCGTCGCGATGATGTTGCGCTGCACCTCGGAGGTGCCGCCGGCGATCGTCGAGGAGACCGCCTGCAGGTAGCCGTCCGCGGCGCGCCCGCGCTCGGCCTCCTCGCGGCTGCGGTCCCACAGCGTGCCGTACAGGCCGTACAGCTTGAGGTTCGTCGCCGCGATGCGCTGCCCGAGCTCCGAGGTGAAGAGCTTCGACATCGACGCCTCGTGGTTCGGGATCAGGTTGCGCGCCTGGATCGTGATGTTGTGGTACGAGAAGAGGCGGGCGATCTCGGCCTCGACCCAGCGGTCCGCCATCTGCAGCCGCCACGTGTTCGCCTTGTCGAGCACGGTCTCGTGTGCCGGCCGCTCCTTCGCGCGCTTGAGGATGCCCTCGAGCCGGCGTTGCGTGCCGACCGCGTTGCCGATCCCGGAGCGCTCGAAGTCGGTGAGCGTCATCCCCACGTACCAGCCGCGGTTCTCCTCGCCGACGCGGTTCTTCACGGGGACGCGCACGTCCTCGAAGAAGACCTCGTTGAAGCCCGCGTTGTTCGCCATGTTCACGAGCGGGCGCACCGAGACGCCCGGCGTCTTCATCGGGAACATCAGCAGCGAGATGCCGCGGTGCTTCGGCGCGTCGGGGTCGGTGCGCGCGAGCATGTACATCCAGTGCGCGTACTGCGCACCGGAGGTCCAGATCTTCTGCCCGTTCAGCACGTACTCGTCGCCGTCGCGGATCGCGCGGGTCTGCAACGAGGCGAGGTCCGAGCCCGCGCTCGGCTCCGACCAGCCCTGGCACCAGACGACCTCGCCGCGCAGGATCTTCGGCAGGTGCTCGGCCTTCTGCTCCTCGCTGCCGTGCACCATCAGCGTGGGACCGATCATCATCACGCCGAAGCCGCCGACGTTGGAGACGCCGTGCTCGGCGAACTCCTCGTTGAGGATGAACTGCTCGACCGGCGACATGCCGGCGCCGCCATACTGCTTCGGCCACGCGGGCGCGACCCAGCCGCGTGCCACGATCGCCTCGCGCCACGCCTTCATGCGCTCCCGCGCCTCGGGCGACCAGCCCGACTCGTAATCGCCCTCGAACCGCGCCGACGAGCCGTGCTCGCGGATGAACGCGCGCACCTCCTCGCGGAACGTGGCCTGCTCCGGGGTGTCCTTCAGGTTCATGCCCACGCCCTTCCGCCGCCGCGCGGCTCTGACTTCGCGGCCGATCCTACCCCGGTGGAGGGCTGCCAGATAGCGCGCGACCGCAACAGGCGACCGCGATCGCGCGGTGCTGCGCCACCCGCAGCGGCTCGAGAGCGCGACCGCGAGGGCGAGCGCGGCGCTCCGCGGGCGGCCGCCTGGCTAGCCCCGCGGCAGTCCGAGCCCGCGCGTCGCGACGATGTTGCGCTGGATCTCGGAGGTGCCGCCCGCGATCGTCGCCGAGACGGAGTCGAGGTACGCCGTCGCGGCCCGCCCCTTGTTCGCCTCCGGCCGGCTCGCGTCCCAGAGCGTCCCGTACAGCCCGTAGAGCCGGAGCTCCGTGCGCGCGATGCGCTGCCGCAGCTCGGTCGTGAAGAGCTTCGAGATCGAGGCCTCGTGGTTCGGCACGAGCCCGCGCGCCTGCATCGTGATCACGCGGTTCGAGAGCTGCCGCGCGACCTGCGCCTCCACGGCGCGGTCGGCGAGCTCGAGCCGCCAGGCCGCGCTCCGCCCGAGCACGGTCTCGCCGGGCGCCGCCTCGCGCGCCCGCTCGAGCATCCCGTGCAGCCCGCGCATCGTGCCCACCGCGTTGCCGATCCCCGAGCGCTCGAAGTCGAGCGTCGTCGTCCCGATGTACCAGCCGCGGTCGACCTCGCCGACCACGTGCTTCGCGGGCACGCGCACGTCCTCAAAAAAAATCTCGTTGAAGGTCTCCTGGTTCGCCATCGTCGTGAGCGGGCGGATCGAGACGCCGGGCGTTCGGCGGTCGACGAGGAAGTACGTGATCCCGCGGTGCTTCTCCGCGTCCGGGTCGGTGCGCGCGAGCATGAAGATCCAGTGCGACCACTGCGCCGCCGTGCTCCAGATCTTCTGGCCGTTGATCACGAACTCGTCGCCGTCGCGCACCGCGCGCGTCTGCAGGCTTGCGAGATCGGAGCCCGCGCCGGGCTCCGAGTAGCCCTGCGCCCACCACACCTCGCCCTTGAGGATGCGCGGGAGGTGCGCCGCCTTCTGCTCCTCGGTGCCGTGCACGAGCAGCGTCGGCCCCAGCATCATCGTGCCCAGCCCACCGCCGAAGTTGGGGATGCCCTGCTCCGCCAACTCCTCGTTCAGTACGAACTGCTCCTTCACGGTGAGCCCGGCGCCCCCGTACTCCTTCGGCCACGCCGGCGCGAACCAGCCCTTCTCGATCAGCGCGTCGCGCCAGCGGCTCCCCCCGCGGTGCTCGCGGATGAACGCGCGCACCTCCTCGCGGAACGCGGCCTCCTGCGGGCTGTCGCCGAGATCCACGGCCGGCCTCCGAACGGTCGCGCGGATAGCGATGGTATCAATCTCAGTCTAGAGACGCCGAGCCACCCCGGGGCGCCGCGGACGCCACGGCCGGCGCGCGCACGGCTGGCGAGAACGACGCGGTGCGAACCAGGGGGCGCCGCGGGCCCGGCCTCAGCGCCGCCCGCGCGCGTGGCGCCCCCCCAGCGAGCACTCGGGCGCGCCGGGCGTGGACGCAGAGCGGCCCCCCCGCCGCCGGGAGGGCCGCCCGCGTGTCGACCAGAGCGCCGGGCTAGCGGGTGAGCCAGCCGAACTTCTGCGGCTTGCGCTTCGAGAGCGGGTCGATGGGGACGTGGATCAGCGACGGCCCATCGAGCGTCAGCGCCTCCTTCATGGCGGCGCGGATCTCCTCGGCGCTCGTGGCGTAGTAGCCCTTGCCGCCCATCCCCTCCATGACCTTCTCGTAGCGGATGCCCGGCGTGAGCGCGTTCGGCGGGAGGTGCTCCCCCTTGAAGCGGTCCACGGGCGATCCGCCGATCCCGTTGTTGTTGATCACCACCCACGTGATCGGCAGCTTGTAGCGCGCCGCGACCTCTACCTCCATGCCGGCGAAGCCGAATGCGGAGTCGCCCTGCACGCACACGACGCGCTTCCCCTTGTGGTGCACGGCTGCGCCGACCGCGAAGCCGGCGCCGAGGCCCATCGACCCGAAGCTCCCGGCGTCCAGCCGGTGACGCGGGTGGTAGGAGTCGAGCACGGTGCGCCCGATCGCCATCGTCCCCTCGCCCTCGACGACGTAGACGATGTCGCGCGGGACGGCGTTCTTCACCTCGATCAGCGAGGTGTAGTAGCCGATCGGGTCGCCGTCGTGGCCGACCATGCCGGCGACGAGCTCCTCGTTCTCACGGGCGTTCGCGCGCACGCTCTGCAGCCACTCGGAGTCCTGCGGGAACTGCCACGGGTGCTGGTCGAGGTGGTCGAGCAGCTGCCCGAGCGACACCTTCGCGTCGCCGATCAGCGCCGCCGACGCCGGCACGTTGACCCCGATCTCCTCGGGGTTGTTCTCGAGCTGGATCACCTTGACGTCCGGGCGCAGCCGCGGCGGCAGTCCGAAGTGGAGCTGCCAGTTCAGCCGGGCGCCCGCGAGGAAGATCACGTCGGTGTTCTGCAGCACGAACGAGCGCGCCGCCGCCACGGACTGGTCGTGGTCGTCCGGGATCGCTCCCTTTGCCATCGGCATCGCGAGGTAGGGGATGCCCGTGCGCTCGACGAACCGCTGCATCTCCTCCTCGGCGCGGGCGTAGGCGATGCCCTTGCCGACGACGATCAGCGGCTGCTCGGCCGACTTCAGCACCTCCATCGCCTGCTCGACCGAGCGCGGGTCCGAGGGGAGGCGCGGCGGGTTCGGCACGTGCGGCGCCCACTGCACCTTCTCCTCGTCGGTGCTGCCCATGATGTGGTTCCCCGGCAGGTCGAGGTAGACGGGACCCGCCGGCGGCGCGAGCGCCTTGCGGAACGCCTCCGCGATGTACGCGGGCAGCCGCTCCATGCTCTCCACGCGGATCGCCCACTTCGCGTACGGCGCCATCGCGGCGACCTGCTCGGACTCCTGGAAGTCCCCCATGCCCATGCGCATGGAGTCCGAGGCGCCTCCGAGCAGGATCAGCGGCCAGCGGTTCGACCAGGCGTTCGCGAACGCGCCCACCGCGTTCAGCGCGCCCGGGCCCGAGACGACAAGGCTCACGCCCGGCCGCCCCTCGAGGTACCCGACCGCCTGCGCGGCGTACGTCGCCGGCATCTCGTGCCGCATCCCGTAGTAGTGGATGCCCTCGCGCTGCGCGGCGCTCGCGATCCCGCTCACCGGGATCCCCACGACCCCGAACATCGACTTCACACCCTGGGTCTTGAGCGCCCGGGCGATGATGGCTGCCCCGCTGATCTCTCCCATGAAGTCCCTTGCTCCCTCACATCGGTCGCGACGTCCGTCGCGTGCGCGCCGCCGTCCCCCCGCCGGGGGCTCGGGCCGCCCGATCCTACACGCGCATCCCCGGAGGCGCTCGCCGCGCGCGCCTCACGCGCCCGGCGGTGCCGCCCCCGCGCGCCGGAAGAGCGGGAGCGTGATCTCGTCGCTCGCCCACTCGAACACCACCTGCACCCCGAGCCCGATCGCGACCTCCGCCGGCGGCACGTCGACGAGGTTCGAGGTGATCCGCGGCCCCTCCTCGAGCTCGACGAGGACGGTCGCGAACGGCACGCGGTCGACGAGCGCGGGGTGGATCGGCTGGTGCGTGACGATGTAGCTGTACACGGTCCCGCGCCCGCTCATCGGCGCCCACTCGACCTCGAAGGCGTGACAGCGCGCGCACATCGGGCGCGGCGGGTGGCGGAGCGTGCCGCAGCGCGCGCAGCGCTGGATGCGCAGCTCGCCCGCGCGCAGGGAGTCCCAGAACGGCTGGTTGTCCTCGGACGGCACCGGCAGCGGCAGCTCGGCCATCAGCCGCGCTCCAGGATCACGGCGCCGGTCCCGACGCCCGTGTCGACGAACGAGAGCTGCGCGCCGGCCACCTGCGCGGTCGACTCCCCGCGCGCCTGGCGCACGCCCTCGATCAGTTGGTTCATCCCCTGCAGGTACGCCTCGGAGAGGTGCCCGCCCGAGGTGTTCACGGGCAGCGCGCCCCCGTCCCACATCGCACCGCCCGACTCGACGAACGGACCGCCGTCGCCGCGCTCCACGAAGCCGTAGTCCTCGAGCGCGAAGATCACGAACGGCGCGAAGTGGTCGTAGATCTGGACGACGTCCACGTCCGAGGGCGCGACGCCGGCCTGCGCCCAGAGCCGCGGGGCGAGCGCCACCGCGGAGGTGTCGATGTACTCGCGCTCGCCCGCGAATCCCGACATCGCGGCCGCGCGAATCATCGCGACCGGCCGGCCGGAGGCGCGGGCACGCTCGGTCGAGGTGAGCACGAGCGCGCCGCCGCCGTCCGTCTCGAGGCAGCACGCGAAGAGCCGGAACGGCTCCACCACGTAGCGCGAGCCCAGGTAGTCGTCGATCGTGAGCGCGCGCTCGTAGAAGGTCGCGCGCGGGTTGCGGTTCGCGTGCGCGCGCTCGGTGACCGCGACCATCCCGATCTGCCGCTCGGTGGTGCCGAGCTCGTGCATGCGGCGACGGGTCTGCATCGCGAGGCCGTGCTGTGGGGTGAGCACCCCGAACGGCTCGGTGAAGGCGCCGCCGCCGCGCCCGCCGCGGCCGGTCACGTCGCCGCGGCCGTAGCGACGGCCCGAGCGCCCGTTCACCCCGCGGTAGACGACGACGACGTTCGCGAGCCCCGCGTGGATCGCGGCCGCGGCGGCGGTGACGAGCGCGGCGCCGACGTTGCCCGCCTGGCTGATCTCGCCGAACCAGGCGAGGTTGCGCATCCCCAGGTTCGCCGCGATCTCCCCCTCGGCGCTCGTGTCGACGCTCCAGCGCATGAGCCCGTCGACCGCATCCGGCTCGACCCCGGCGTCGGCGAGCGCCGTGTCGATCGCCTGCAGCGCGAGCACGAGCTCGCTGCGCCCGGAGTTCGCGGAGTAGTCGGTCTCGCCGACGCCGGCGATCGCGACCGCGTTACGCAGCACGGCGCCTCTCACCTCACCTCGCACGTGCGCCCGGGCCGGAGCGACGCGGGCTCAGATGGCGCCGCCGTCGCGGAGCGCGGTGATCTCCGGCCAGCCGTAGCCGAGCGTGAGCAGGATCTCCTCGGTGTGCTGCCCCACCTGCGGCGGCGCGCCCTGGATGCGCGAGGGCGTCGCGCTCATGTGCACCGGCGGTCCGACCGTCTTCATGCGCCCGAACACCGGGTGATCGATCTCCTGCACGTAGCCGTTCTCGAGGAACTGGGGATGCTCCGCGACGGCGGGGTAGTCGAGCACGGGGCCGTATGGCACGTCGTGCGCCGCGAGGCGCTCCATCCAGTCGGACTGGTCGCGCGTGACGAAGAGCGCCTCGAGCGCGGCGACGAGCTCGTCCTTGTGGCGGGCGCGGTCGAACGGCCCCTTGAAGCGCGCGTCCGCCGCCATGTCCGGGCGCTCGACGGCGACGCAGAAGCGCTCCCACATCGCCTGCGTGTTGGCCGCGAGCGCGACGTAGAGGCCGTCGCGGCACTCGTAGTGCGTGTAGGTCGCGCTGCGCCGGTACTCGAAGCCGGGCTGCACGCCCGTCCCGAAGTAGATCGTGAGCGGGCGCTGCTGCAGCGCGAGCATCGCGCCGATCAGCGAGACGTCGACGTGCTGGCCCACGCCGGTGCGCTCGCGGGCGACGAGCGCGGTGACGATGCCGTAGGCGAGCATCATCGCGCCGATGCTGTCGGCGAAGCCCCCGATCAGCGCCTGCGGCGTGCGCGCCGAGCCCCCGCCCTGCTCCGACATCACGCCGCTGAACGCCTGCGCGACGTGGTCGTAGCCCCCACGCGTCCCCCAGGGGCCCCGGCGCCCCCAGCCCGACGCCGAGGCGAAGATCAGGTCCCCGCGGATCTTCTTCAGGTCCTCGTAGCCGATCCCCCACGCCTCCATGCGGCCCGGGCGGAAGTTCTCGAGCACCACGTCCGTCGACGGGATGAGGCGGCGGATCACCTCGCGGCCGGCCTCGTCGCGGAGGTTCACGGTGATGCTCCGCTTGCCGCGGTTGTTCGCCTCGTACATGCCGGAGAAGCCGCGCTCGTCGGCGCCCTGCCGCGCCTCGCCGCCGGGCTCCTCGATCTTGATCACGTCGGCGCCCATGTCCGAGAGCAGCACGCCGGCGAACGGCCCCTGCTGGATGCGACCGAAGTCGAGCACGCGGATCCCATCGAGCGCAGAGGGCACGGGCGGTTCCTCCCCCCGAGAGCTGCGCCGTCGCGGCTTCACACCTGACGGGCGGGTTCTGATATAACGTGCCGATTGCCGACATCCGGGGGTCAGCATAGCGAGGGCAAGCGCTCGATGCGCAGCGCAACGCGAAGTTCTCTGAACGCTCGGCTGGGCCGCCGGCGGCTGCTGCGATCCGCGGGGCTGGCCTCCGCGGGCCTCGCGGGCGCCGCGCTGCTCGGCTGCGGGGGCGGGGGCGACGCCACCCCCGCCGCGGTATCCGGCGGGGGCGCCCCGACCGCCCCCACCGCGGCACCGACCGCGACGCCAGGCCCGCGCCGCGGGGGCGTCTACGCCTTCGCCACGACCGTGGACCCCGAGGCGCTCGACCCGTACAAGATCGCGAACGTCAACGCGCGTCGGTTCGCCTCCTTCGTGTACGGGCGTCTCTTCCGGATCGACGCGCAGCCGGACCGCAACCCGTTCGACCAGCTCCCGGTTCCCGACCTCGCGCAGAGCGCGGAGTCGCCCGATGGCCAGAACTGGGTCGTGAAGCTCCGCCCGGGCGTCAAGTTCCAGAACGTCGCGCCCGTGGGCGGCCGCACGCTCTCCACCGACGACGTGCTCTTCTCCTGGCAGCGGCTCAGCGCGCCCGAGGGCCTGAACGCGAGCCAGGTCGCGCACGTGTCCTCCGTGCAGGCGATCGACGCGGGCACGCTCCAGTTCAGGCTGAAGGCGGCGTCCCCGACGTTCCTCGAGATGCTCGCGAGCGACAGCCTCCTCTGGATCCAGCCGAAGGAGGCGGCCTCCGGGCTCGACCTGCTGACGAAGCCGATCGGGACCGGTCCCTGGATCCTCGACCAGTACCGCGTCGCCTCGGGGCTGCACTTCAAGCGCAACCCCGACTTCTACGAGGCGGGGCTCCCCTACCTCGACGGCATCGACCAGCTGATCATCCCCGAGTACGCGAACCAGCTCGTGCAGTTCGAGACCGGCAAACTCCACTCACTCGGCATCGCCTCGGGCGACGTGCTCGATCTGAAGAAGCGTCGGCCAGAGTTCCAGTGGAAGGGCGACCTCTCGGCCGTGCTGTGGTTCGTGTTCTTCTCGCCCGAGGAGAAGGACCCGCGTGCGGCGTGGCGGGACGAGCGCTTCCGGCAGGCCATCTCGATGTCGATTGACCGGGAATCGATGAGCGACCTGCTGTACAACGTGCAGGCCTTCAAGAAGGCCGGGCTCGACGTGTCGACCGCGTGGAACAACATCGTGCCGGCGGGCTTCGGCAACCGGTGGTGGCTCGACCCGAAGAGCGCGGAGCAGGGCCCGAGCGCGGCGTTCTTCCGGCACAACCCGGCCGATGCGCGCAAGCTGCTCGCGGCGGTCGGGGAATCGGGCAAGCCGTTCAAGTACCAGTGGACGAACAATCGCTACGGCCCGACGTTCGCCCAGGCGGCCGAGGCGATCCACGGGTGGATGACGGCGGTGGGCCTCGCCCCCCAGACGGAGACGCAGGACTCCAACTCCGTCTACCTCACGCAGACCTTCCGCGGGAACTTCAACGGTGTGGCGTTCGGGATCGAGAGCCCGTTCCCGGAGGTCGGCGGCCACGTCGATCGTATGTTCGCCCCCGGCCCCGCGAACCACGGCCGGATCGCCGACCCGAAGATCCTCGACCTGCTCGGGCGGCAGGCGCGCGAGCTGGACGTGGATCGGCGCTCGGCGCTGATCAAGGACATCCAGCGCGAACACGACGCGAAGATGTACTACGTCCCCACGCAGGGCGGCGCCGGCGTGAGCTTCTCCGCGCACCACCCGAAGCTCCGCGGCATCCGCAGCACGCGGGGTTCCGCCACGGGCAACGAGTTGCTCGCGCGCTACTGGCTCGACGCGTGAGGCCGCGCGGGGCGCCCCAGCGGCGGCGCGCGGCGCCACAGCTGACGGGAGCATCCTGTTATGAGGAGTATCGACCTCTCATGTGCACGTGCGCGTGAGCATGACCGGAGGGACGACGCGGTGAACACGGGCAACATCTGGCTTGGTTCGCGGCTTTCGAGGCGGCGCCTGGTGCGCGGGGGCGCCGTGCTCGGGGCCGGGCTCGCGGGCGCGGCGCTCGTCGGCTGCGGCGGCGGGGACGACGCGCAGCCGGCGGCACCCGCCCCGGCACAGAGCGCGGCGACGCCCACCCCCAAGACCGCCGCCCCCGCCGGCCCCAAGCGCGGCGGCATCTACCGCGTCGCGACGACCGCCGACCCGCCCACGCTCGACCCGTACGGGAGCGGCAGCTTTGCGACGAAGGGCTTCGCGGCGCACATCTACAGCCGCCTCTTCCGCATCGACGCGCAGCCAGACACGAACCCGTACGACCAGGGCGTGATCCCGGACCTGGCCGAGAAGTTCGAGACGAAGGACGGCCAGTCGTGGGTCGTCACGCTGAAGCGGGGCGTGAAGTTCCACGACGTCGCGCCGGTCAGCGGTCGCGAGCTCACCACCGACGACGTGCTGTTCAGCTGGAAGCGCCTCACCGATCCGAAGTCCGTGAACCGCTCGGCGGTGGAGGCGGTCACCAAGGCGGAGGCCGTCGACCGCCACACGCTGCGCTTCGAGCTGAAGGCGCCCTCGCCGATCTTCATCGAGATCCTCGCGGACGCGAACAACTTCTTCGTGATGCCGGCGGAGTCCGACGGCAAGTTCCAGCCGACCGTGACGCCGATCGGCACCGGGCCCTGGATGCTCGACTCGTACCAGGTCTCCTCGCGCTTCAAGTACAAGCGCAACCCGGCGTACTTCGTCGAGGGCGTGCCCTACCTCGACGGCATCGACGTGCCGATCATCCCCGAGTACGCGAACTCGAAGGCGCAGTTCGAGGCCGGCAACCTCGACGCCCTTGGCATCATCTCCGACGACGTGATCGACCTGCACAAGCGTCACTCCGCCTGGCAGTGGGTCGGGCTCGTCACCGGCGGCGTGGCCTACCTCTTCTTCTCGCCGCCGGACAAGGATCCGAACGCGCCGTGGCGCGACGAGCGCTACCGGCAGGCCGCGTCGATGGCGTTCGACCGGTCGGCGATCATGGAGCTCTCGTACAACGTGAAGGCGTTGAAGGCGGCCGGGCTCGACCCGTCCGACAAGTGGAACAACATCGTCGGCGTGACGATGGCGAAGTGGTGGCTCGACCCGCAGTCGGCGGCGCATGGCCCCACCGGCAAGTTCTTCAGGTTCGACGCGGCGGAGGCGCGCAAGCTGCTGGCCGCAGCGGGCGGCGAGAAGACGCCGATCAAGTACCAGTACGCCTCGCCCGTCTACGGCGTCACCTTCGACCGCGCGGCCGAGGCGATCGGGAACTACCTGCGCGACGCCGGCTTCCCGGCGACGACCGAGATCCAGGACTACACGGCGGTCTACTTCCCGAACACGCGCGCCGGGAACTTCAACGGCGTGGCGCTCGGGGCCACGCCCGCGTACCCGGAGGTGACGGGGTACGTCGACCGCTACTTCAGCAAGACCTCGTCCAACGCGAGCAAGGTCGACGACCCGCAGCTCAACGACCTCCGCGCGAAGCAGTCGGTGGAGTTCGACGGGAAGAAGCGGCTCGACCTGATCCACAGCATCCAGCGCCGCAACGCGGAGATGATGTTCTACACGCCGACCCCGGTCGGCGGCGGCAGCACCTGGACCGCGTACCAGAAGCGCGTGCGCGGCGTCGCGAACACGCGCGGCTACGGGGCACCGACCGAGGTGACGGCGCGGATCTGGCTCGACGCGTAGTCGCGCGCGCATCCGCGCCGCCGGCGGGGGAAGCGGGGGTCGCGCGCAGCCCCCGCTTCGCTTCGCCGACTCGACCGGGCGGGGACGGGATCATCGCGGGGCACGTCGGGGCGCGGCACCCGGGCGTGCGCGGTCGGCCGGCGCGCGGGGGAGGCAGGGCGTGGCCCCCACCATCGTCTTCGAGCACCACGCGACGAGCCTCGACAACGAGGCGGGGCTCGCCTCGGGGCGCTCGGACGTGCCGCTCTCCGCGGTCGGCGAGCGCCAGGCGGTCGAGCTCGGCGCGCGGCACGCCGGCACCCGGCTCGACGTCGTGTTCAGCTCCGACCTGCAGCGCGCGCGGCGGACGGCCGAGCTCGCCTTCGCCGCCCGCGGGCTCCCGATCGCCTGCGACGAGCGGCTGCGCGAGATCGACTACGGGCAGCTCACTTGCTACCCGCGCGCCGTGATCGAGGCCGCGCGCCTGCGGCACGTCGACACGCCCTTCCCCGGCGGCGAGAGCTACCGCGAGGCCACGGAGCGGCACGCGCGCTTCCTGGCGGCGCTCGCGCAGCGCCTGCCCCGCGGCCGCGTGCTCGTGATCGGCCACTACGCGACGCTCGTCGCCTTCGAGCACCTGCTCCGCGGGCGCCCGCTCGCGGAGATACTGGCTGCCGCGATGCCGTGGCAGCCCGGACGGGAGTACCGCGATGACCGTTGAGCGCCCCCGCCCCGCGGAGCGGGCGACCACGCGGCCGCCGTCGGCGCTGAGCGGCGTCCGCGTGCTCGACTTCACCCGCTACCAGCAGGGCCCGTTCTCGACGGTCCTGCTCTCGGACATGGGCGCCGAGGTGATCAAGGTGGAGGAGCCGGGCGGCGAGCCCGGGCGCGCCACGGGGCTCGGCCGCGACGGGTTCTCCGCGTACTTCGAGGCGCACAACCGCGGCAAGAAGAGCATCGTGCTCGACCTCCGGCGCGCGGAGGCGCGCGAGGTCGTGCGCCGCCTGGTGCCGGCGGTCGACGTGGTCGTCGAGAACTTCCGGCCGGGGGTGATGGAGCGCTGGCGGCTCGGGTACGGGGACCTCAGGGCGCTGCGCCCAGACATCATCTTCGCCTCCGGCTCCGCGTGGGGACGCCAGGGCCCCTGGGGCGAGCGCCCCGGGTACGACCACGTGGCCCAGGCGCTCTCGGGGGTGATGAGCGAGCAGGGCGGCGGGCCCGGCCACCCGCCGCACGCCCTGATCGGCGGGTTCGCGGACCAGGTCGGGGCGATGCTGCTGGCCTACGGCGTCGCCTGCGCGATCGTCGCCCGCGAGCACTTCGGCGTCGGGCAGCACGTCGACGTCTCCCTGATCGGGGCGATGACCTCCCTGCAGTCGATGCCGCTCGTGCGCTTCCTGCGCACCGGGCAGCAGCCGGGCTTCCAGGAGCGCCGCGCCGCCACCTACACCCACTACGAGTGCGCCGACGGCCGCTACGTGGCGATCGCCGCGAACACGCAGGCATTCTGGGAGCGCATGTGCGACGCGCTCGAGCGCCCCGACCTGAAGCAGGACGAACGCTTCGCCGGGCCCTTCGGCCGAGCCGAGCACAAGGATGCGCTCGTCCGGGAGCTGGAGCGCCACTTCCGGACGCGGCCCGCCGACGCCTGGCTCGAGCGGCTGACCGCCGCCGACGTCCCCAACGCGCCGGTCCTCGACTACGCGGGGGTCGCCGAGCATCCGCAGTTCTGGGCGAACGGATACCTGCAGGAGATCGACACCCCGAACCTGGGACAGATGCGCGTCCCGGGCCCCCCCGTGCAGATGAGCGCCACCCCACCGCGCGTCCAGGGGGGCGGCCCCGAGCTGGGCCACCACACCGAAGAGGTGCTGCTCGCGGTGGGCTACGGGTGGGCGGAGATCGAGCGCCTGAAGGACGCCGGGGTCTTTGGGAAGTAACTGTATACTCGCCTATACACTTGCCTCTTTGAGGGGTAGCGTGATACCCACATGGTGTGGTGCGCTAGATGTGGGGCCGGTCGCCCAGTCACCGGCCCTTCAGAGAGGACTGAACGATGGCCTACACGACGACGAACTCCAAGGGTCAGACGTATTACCTGCACTCGAAGATGGTCACCCTGAAGGGCGGCCGCCAGCAGCGCATCTACTACTTCGCCAAGGCCGTGAAGCCGGGCGAGTCGCTCGACTACCTGCCCCCTGGGTACCAGGTGTCGGAGAACACGCGCACAGGCCTGCCCATGCTCAAGAAGGCCAGCTAGGCCACCACCGCCCACCGGGGTCGGCACGCCGGCTCCAGGCGTGACGATGCACCCACCGGAACTGGTGGTGTTCGACCTCGGCGGCGTGCTCGTCCGCATCGCCCGCTCGTGGGCCGAGGCCCACGAGCGGGCGGGCCTCCCACCCCACCAGCTCCCGGGCCACCCCGAGTGGGAGGCGGGCCGCCTTGAGTTGGCCCGCGCGCACCAGGTGGGCGCGATCGATCCGCCGACTTGGGCCGCGCGCGTCGCCGCCCTCTCGGGCGGCGCCTACACGCCCGAGGAAGCCACCCGGCTGCTCGAGGCGTGGCAGCTCGGCGAATACCCCGGGGTCGGCCGCGTACTCGACCTGCTCGAGCGCCGCGGCATCGGCTCGGGGGCGCTCTCGAACACCAATGCGCTCCACTGGGCGGCGCTCCGGCCCGCATCCGGCCCGGCCGCCTACCCGACGGTCGCCCGCCTGCGGCTCGCGTTCGCCAGCCACGAGCTCGGCCTCATGAAGCCCGACCCCGCGATCTACGAGCACGTCGAGCGCGCGACCGGGGCGACGCCGGGGCGCGTGCTCTTCTTCGACGACCTGGCCCCGAACGTGGAGGGGGCGCGGGCGCGCGGCTGGCAGGCCGTCCGCGTCGACCCCGAGCGCGACACGACGCCCCAGCTGCTCGAGGCGCTGCGCGCGCACGGGATCGAGTAGCCCTCGCCGGCCCGCGCCACGTCCCGACCGTGCGCAAGCCGTTCGGCCCGCTCAGGGCCGCATCCCGCGCTGCTTCGGCCCGGCAATCGTCGGCAGCATCTCGTACGCCGCCTCCGTCCACTCGCACAGGAGCGGGCGCGTGTCGCGCGGGTCGATGATCTCCTCGATGTTGAACGACTCCGCCGTCCGGAACGGCGAGCGCAGCGCGCTGAGCTGCTCCTCGATCTCGGCCTGCCGCCGCGCCGGGTCGGGCGACGCCTCGATCTCGCGGCGGTACGCCGCCAGCACCCCGCCCTCGATCGGCAGCGAACCCCAGTCGCCGGATGGCCACGCCACCCGGTAGTTCCACCGCGCGTGGTTCTGGTGCCCTGCGCCGGCCACCCCGTACGCCCGACGCACGATCACGGTCGCCCACGGCACCCGCGCTTGGTAGACCGCCGCCAGCGCGCGCACCCCGCGCTTGATCGTCCCCTGCTCCTCCGCCGCCGCCCCGAGCATGAATCCGGGCTGGTCGACGAAGTTCACGATCGGCAGGTTGAAGGTGTCGCAGAGGTCTACATGCTTCTCGAGCTTGTCGGAGGCCGGCCCGTCGAGCGAGCCGCCGATCTTCGTCGGGTCGTTCGCGAGCACGCCCACCACCCGCCCCCCGAGTCGGGCCACCCCGGTTACCTGCGACGGCCCGAAGGAGCGGCCGATCTCGAAGAAGCTCCCGCGGTCGAGCACGAGGTCGAGCAGCGCGCGCACGTCGTACGGCCGGCGCCGGTCGCGCGGGATCAGCGAGAGCAGCGCCTCCTCGCGCCGGTCCGCCGGGTCGTCCGCGGGGCAGGCCGGCGGGACGTGCCACGCGTTCTGCGGCATGTACGACAGGAAGCGGCGGATCTGCGCGAACGCCTCCGCCTCGCTCTCCACCGCGTTGTCGACCGCCCCGCTCTTCCGCGCGTGGATGTGCGACCCACCGAGCTCCTCGCGGTCGATCTCCCGCCCGATTCCGCGCGCCACCACCGGCGGCCCGGCCACGAACAGCTGCGCCGTCCCCTTCACCATCAGCGAGAAGTGCGACGCCGCCACCCGCGCCGCCCCGATGCCGGCGACCGAGCCCATCGCCGCGGCGACGACGGGCACCTCGGCCATCATCCCGACCATCGTGTCCCAGGAGGGGTTCCCCGGCACGTACGTGCGCCCGATGTTCTCGATCGTGCGCACGCTCCCGCCGCCGCCCGTGCCGTCGACGAGCCGCACGATTGGCACGCGCAGCTCGCGCGCCATCCGCTCGGCGTGGCCCGCCTTCCCGCCGACCGCGCCGTCCGCCGCGCCGCCGCGCACCGTGAAGTCGTCGCCCCCGACGACCACGCGCCGCCCGGCGAGCTTCGCGATGCCCATCACGTAGTTCGACGGGCTGAAGCCCGCGAGCCGGCCATCCTCGTACTGCGCGCGCCCCGCGAGCACCCCGCGCTCCCGGAACGTGCCGGCATCGACGAGCCGCTCGAGCCGCTCGCGGATCGTGAGGCGCCCGTTGTCGTGGTGGCGGGTGACGCGATCCTCGCCACCCATCTCGTACGCGAGCTGCCTGCGCCGCTCGAGCTCACCGATCTCCGGTTCCCAGACCATCGGACGCCTCCTCCGCGCCCGCGCCGGAGCAAGGGCTCGCCCGAGCCGGCCGCGGACCGCAAGGTCTTATGTCGTGATAGTGACGAGCACTGCACCTTCGTCGACGAAGTCGTCGATCGCGACCGCGACCGCGTGCACGGTGCCGGCCGCCGGCGAGGGCACGGGGGTCAGCATCTTCATCGACTCGATCGTAATGAGCTCCTGCTCGGCCGCGACGCGATCGCCCGCGCCCACGTGGACCTCCGCGACGCGCCCGGGCCACTCCGCGCGCACCTCCACCGACGGCATGCTTCCTCCATATCGCGCGGCCCGCGGCCGCGGTCGTGCTGCGGGGGAGAATTTGTCGCGGCCGGGGGTGACGGTCAAGATCGCCCCGGTCCGGCGACGGGCGGGGATGCGCCGGCCGACCCCGGTCGTGCATGCTGGGGCTCGCCGTCGGTTCCGTCCCGGCGACGCGGCGGAGGAAGCCCCGCGATGAGTGAGCCGACCCGCAGCCTCTTCGGCGAGGTCATGCAGTACTTCGACCGCGCGGCGGGCTGCACCGCGTTCGACCCCGGCCTCCTCGACCAAGTGAAGGGCTGCAACAGCGTCTACCGCATGTCGTTCCCGGCGCGCCGGGACGACGGCTCGATCGCGGTGATCGAGGCCTTCCGCACCGAGCACAGCCACCACCGGCTCCCGCCCAAGGGCGGGAGCCGCGACAGCCCCGACGTCACCGAGGACCACGTGATGGCGCTCGCCGCGCTGATGACGTTCAAGTGCGCGCTCGTCGACGTCCCCTTCGGCGGCGTGAAGGGCGGCGTGCGCATCGACTCGCGCGCGAGCAGCCCGGGCTTCCGCGAGCGGGCGACCCGTCGCTAGACCGCCGAGCTCATTCGCAAGAACTTCATCGGCCCCTCCGCCAACGTCCCCGCCCCCGACTACGGCAGCGGGGAGCAGGAGATGGCGTGGATCGCGGACACCTTCCAGCAGCTGCGCCCGACCGAGCTCGACGGCCTCGCCAGCGTGACCGGGAAGCCGCTCGCGCTCCACGGCATCCCGGGTCGCATCGAAGCGACGGGCCGCGGGGTGTACATCGGCATCCGCGAGCCGCTCGACCATCCCGAGGAGGCGCAGCGCGCGGGCCTCTCGCGCGGGCTCGGCGACAAGCGGGTGGTCGTCCAGGGGCTCGGCAACGTCGGCACGCACGCCGCGCGCTTCCCGCAGCAGGCGGGCGCCACGGTCGTGGCGATCGCCGAGCGCGAGGGGGCGATCTCCCGCCGCGACGGCCTCGACGTCGACGCCGTCGCCGAGCACCGCGCGGCGCGGGGCTCGCTCCTCGGCTTCCCCGGGGCGAAGGACCTGCGGAGCACGGCGGAGGCGCTCGAGCTCGACTGCGACATCCTGGTGCCGGCGGCGCTCGAGGATCAGATCACCGCGGAGAACGCGCCGCGCATCCGGGCGCGCTTCGTCGCCGAGGCCGCGAACCACCCGGTCGACCCGGCGGGCGAGGCGATCCTGCTCGAGCGGGGGATCTACGTGCTGCCGGACCTCTACCTGAACACGGGCGGCGTCACCGTCTCCTACTTCGAGTGGCTGAAGAACCTCTCGCACGTGAGCTTCGACCGCATGACGAGGCTCAACGACGAGGGCCGCTCGCAGCGCCTGCTCGGCGCGATGGAGCACTGACCGGGCGCACGCTCGGCCTCGCCGAGCGCCGCGCGGTCACCGACGGCTCGAGCGAGCTCGACCTCGTGCGGGACGCGCTCGAGGAGACGATGGTCACGGCGTTCCACCAGATCCGGCAGAGGCGCTCGCAGCGCGGCATCCCCGGCCTGCGCACGGCCGCGGTCGCGTTCGCGATCGACCGCGTCGCGCGCAGCTACCTCGCGCAGGGCATCTTCCCGTAGCCGCGCGAGGCAGATTCGCGCGGGGCGCGCGGGGCGCGCGGCGCGGACGGCGGGGCCTGAGATGATGACGCCCGTGCCGCCGAGCGGTCCGGCACGGGCACCGTGCGGCGAGGCCGGGGAGCAGCCTCGCGAGCAGACTCAGGCGGCCCGGGCGGGCGGCGCCGCCCGCGCCCCCGTCCACGTCCTTCAACCAGAGGCGTCGCATCGCATCCCGAGCAAGGCGCTCCCGGTAGCGCGCGTAGCCCTCCATCGCCGCCTCCGCGGCCTCCCGATCGCCGAACTGGATCGCGTGCCAGCGAGAGAGGTCGATCAGGTCCTCGGCGGTGAGCCCGGGCATGGGTGCCCCCCGTACATCACCAGTGAATGCACGGACGCGTCGGGGCGGGATGGGGTTTCCCCTAGGTGGGCCTCGTGGCTTCCCCGACTTCCGGGGCGGCGCGGCTCTCAGGCGCGCGCGATCGCGACCTCGAGCGGGAGGCTCACCGCCTGCTCCCCGTCGATCGCGAGCGTCACCTCGTGTGGGCCGGCCGCGGTGAACTCCAGGCTCAGCAGCTCGACGAGCAGGTTCGCCTTCGCGGCGGCGCGACCCGGCGGCAAGGCCACGGGGATCGCGCCGGCGATTGGCCCCGCGAGCGCGTGGCCGTCGGCGCCCACCACGCGGATCGCGAAGCCCCGGTCGCCCTGCTCGAAGGCGTCGAACGAGAGCCGCACGACCACCGTGATCCGGCCTTGGCGGGCAGGCAGCTCCGTGACCTGCAATCGGTCGATGCCGACGCCGAGCGCGTAGAGCTTGCCGCCGGACTCGGTCGCCGCGTCGCAGAGGAAAGCGAAGTCGACCTGCACGCGCGGCTCCCGCCTCGTCCCGCCCTCGTGCGTACGTGCGCGCCCGGCGGGCGGCCCAGCGTAGCGCGCCGCGCGCGCGAGGGCCCGGGCGCGGGCAGAGCCCCGCCGGAGCGGGGCTCTGCCGAGGAGGACGCCGAGCCGGCGAGGACGAGCTCGGCTATCGAGAGATCGCGGCGGCACCCTCGGCGGCCGCGATGCCCTTGAGGAGCAGGTCGCCGAAGACGGGCCCCAGGCTCTGGCTGCGCAGCACGCCGCCGCGGTCGATGAAGAATGTGCCGGGCAGCCCGCGCAGCCCGTAGTGCTGCATCACCTCGCCCGTGCGATCCATCGCGATCGGGAAGGTGAGCCCGAACTCGCGGACGAAGCCCTCCACCGGCCCGGGCGCCTCCTGCAGGTTGACCGCGAGCACGACCAGGTCGCCGCGGTCGGCGCCGCGCTCCTCCCAGGTCCGCTGGAAGTCCGGCATCTCGGCGCGGCAGGGCGGGCACCACGTCGCCCAGAAGTTGAGCACCACGGTCTTCCCGCGGAAGTCCGAGAGCTTCACGGTGCGCCCGGCCGGGGTCGCGAGCGCGAAGTTCGGCGCGGGCTCGCCAACCTTCGGCGGGTGCGCGTCGAGGATGCCGAGCGCCACGGGCACCGCGGCGTCCGGCCTGGCGCCGCCGCCGCCCGACACGAGCTCGCGCTGCACGAAGAGCGCACCGATCACCGCGACGATCGCCGTCACCGTCGCGTACCGCGCGAGCCGCCCGCGTTCCGAGAGCGCTGCCATCAGCCCGCCCCCTTCTCAGTCGATCCTACGTCCCGCGTGTGTCGGCGGCCGATGTGCGGCTTGTGAGCGGGATGCGATGCGCGATCGCCTCAGTTCGCCTTGACGATCCGCGTCTCCGGCTTGAAGACCGACCACGCGAACCAGAAGTGGTTCGCTGAGATCACCGGCTCGAGCTGCTTCCCCTTGAGATCGCCCGAGACCGCGCGGCCGAGCACGTTCCACACGCTGTCGGTCTGCCGGTCGACGATCTTGCCCTCGGCGTTCTTGCGGAACTCGAGCGCGCGGCCGTCGACCACCGGGAAGAAGGCGCCGGCGCTCCCGACGTCGCGGCCGCCCGCGATCAGCAGGTCGTCGAGCGCGGACGTGGTGCCCGTCTGCCAGAACGCAACGACGTCCTTGCCGTCGACCTTCGTCGTGAGGACGACCGCCTTCGCGAGCTCGCTGAACGGGAACGCGACGGTCTCACGGCCGATCTCGACCGTGAGCACGCGCTCCTTCGCGTCGAGGCGCCTGGTGTCGGCGCCGGGCACCGGGAAGATCGTGCTGCTCCCGATGCTGTCGTAGCCCTGGTACGGGTTCTGCCCATAGTTCCGCGTGAACCCGGTGTTGCGCGAGAGCACGAGCGCGTCGGGGTAGGTCTGCTGGAAGTCGCGCCACGACACGATCTGCGAGGGCAGGAACGTCAGACGCTTGCCGACATCCCGCCCGACGATCGCCTCACCGGTGATCTGCTGCCACAGCGACTCGTTCGTGCGGTCGTACATGATGAGGTCGCTCGCGCGGAGCAGCCCGCTCACACCGAACTTGCGCGCGGTGCCGTCGACGCGGCGATCGAACGTGATCGCGGTGTTGCAGAGCGGGCAGAACGTGACGACGATCGGCACGCCGCCGAGCGTGTCGTTCGCCATCTCGTGCCACATGAGGATCTGGATCGGGTACGCGCGCGCCTCGCCGTTGACCTGGACGGCGACCACGGGCTCGTCGAACTTCAGCCACTCGCCGGCGTCCTTCTGAGTCACGAACGAGGGGTCCTGCAGCGAGGGGATCCCGCCGTCCTTGCCCGGCCCGCCGTCGACAATCTCGCTGAGGTCGACCGTGCGCTTGCGGAAGTCGGTGTTGGGGTAGCGCGTCCCGAGCTGGTTCGCGATGCGCTCCTCGGTCTGGGAGAGGCGGCCCAGCGTGCCGTCCGCGTTGCGCTGCGGGCGATCGGGCGTCGCGGCGGCCGCGGGCGTCGAGGGCGCCGCGGTTGCCCTTGCCGTCGCCTGCGCGACCGGCGTGGCGCTGGACCCGGAGTCGTCGCTGCACGCCACCAGGAACGCGGCACCCGCGGTCAGCGCGCCGCCGAGCCATCTGCGAACCGTCATCGCACTCTCCCTCGCGCGGCGCGCCGCCCGGACCGTCGTGATGGGGGACACGCCCAGCGTACGGGGAACCTCCGCGGCGCCGGGTGACGCCAGTTACGGATCGGCGGCGATTCCGCGAGCGATGCGCCGTGGCCGCGCGGGCGGGTAGGATGCGCGCAGTGAACGCCGGCCTCGACCCCGACGCCATCGCCCGCGCCGCCGACCTCCTCGCGCGCGCCAGATACGCGGTCGTGCTCGCCGGCGCCGGCATGTCCAAGGAGTCGGGCATCCCCACCTTCCGCGGCGAGGGCGGGCTCTGGACCCGCTTCGGCGAGCCGCCGATGAACCAGTACGAGTCGTTCGCGACCGACCCGCGGCGCTGGTGGCAGCGCCGGCTCGAGGAGGCGCAGCAGCCGAACGAGTTCGGCTCCGCGCTCGAGGCCGCGCGCCCGAACCCCGGCCACGTCGCGCTCGCTGAGCTCGAGGCGCTCGGCGTCGTCCGCCACCTGATCACGCAGAACGTCGACGACCTGCACCGGCAGGCCGGCCAGCGCTCGATCACGGAGATCCACGGCAACCGCCACTGGATGCGCTGCACCTCGTGCGGCGCGCGCTGGCCGCGCGAGACGATCGCGATCGACGCGGAGCGGCTGCCCCCGCTCTGCGTCGAGGCGAACTGCCGCGGCGTCGTGAAGAGCGACACGGTGATGTTCGGCGAGCCGATCCCGTTCGACGCGCTGCGGACGTGCGAGCTCGAGACCGCGCGCACCGACCTCTTCCTCACGATCGGGACATCGGCCGTCGTCTACCCCGCCGCGCAGTACCCGATCGATGCGTGGCGGCGCGGCGTGCCGCTGATCGAGGTGAACCCCGAGGAGACGCCACTGTCGCCGATCGCGACCGCGGTGATCCGCGCGGCGTCCGGCGCGGCGCTGCCGCGGCTCGTCGAAGAGGTGCGCGTGCGCCGCGCCGGCGGCAACGGGAGCGCGCGCTAGGTGCTCGGCATCCTGCTCGGCGTCGACGAGGGGCTGCTCGAGGTCGTGCCCGGCAGCAAGCCGGAGCACGCGGTACGCGGCCCGCGCATCGCTGCGATCGACTACCGCGACGGCATCGCGCTCGCCGGCGCCCCGAGCGAGGGGGCGTGGCTGCACACCGGGCGACGGTGGGGGCAGTGCTTCGACGGCGACGTGCGCGCGGTGCGCGTCGCGCCCGACCGCAGGCTCTACATCGGCGTCGAGCCGGCTGGGCTCTTCGTCTCCACCGACCGCGGCGCGACGTGGAGCGAGCTCGAGACGCTGCAGCACGTGACCAGGCACCACCAGTTCCCCACGCCCGCCGGGCACCGCGCCCCGTACGTCTCGGGGGTCGCCTTCCCGAAGGAGGGGCTGCTCGTCGCGATCGGGGGCGGCTCCGTCTGGCACTCGCACGACGACGGGAAGAGCTGGCTGCGGCGGGGCGACGGCCTCGACCCGCAGGTGCACGCGACGCTCGAGCACCCCGAGCAGCGCGACCGCTTCTTCGCGACCACCGACAGCGGCGTGTTCCGCTCCGACGACGCGGGGTTCAGCTGGGTGCAGTCGCTCGGCGGGCTCGACCGCTCGTGGGGCGGCACGGTCGCGATCGTCCCGGGTGCGCCCGACCGGCTCGTGCTCGCGATGTCGCGCCACGCGCCCGGGCGCGACGGCGCGCTCTTCCGCTCCGCGAACGGCGGGGTGAGCTGGTCGCGCCTGATGCTCGGCGAGGAGGACGAGTGGGACCTCGCCCCGGTCGTCACCCGCGTCTGGGACAGCGAGGACACACTCTTCGCCGCGGCCGGCGACAAGGTGTGGGGCTCGCACGACGGCGGCCGCAACTGGCTCTCGCTCGCCGAGGGCCTCCCCACCGCGCACGCGATCGCGTGCGCGCTGTAGGAGCCGCCCGCGCCCGGAGAACCTAAGAAGGGCGGGTGCTACACTTCCGTCTCCGTGAGCATCAGGCGTGGGAGCGGCGTCGCCCGGCAGGCGAATGACCGCGCCCGGAGAGAGATGGCGCCGATGGCGACGTCGAGCAAGCCTCGCGACGAGTTCGTCGAGGCCAACGGCCTCACGTTCCACTACCGCGAGTGGGGCGACCCGCGCACCAAGCACGCCATCGTGATGCTCCACGGCTTCGCCGAGACCAGTGCGGCCTGGGACGAGGCCACGCTCGACCTCGCCCGCGAGTTCCGCGTCGTCGCGATCGACCTGCGCGGCCACGGGCAGTCGGAGTACGCCCCGGACCAGGACTACACACGCGCCACCCAGGTCGAGGACCTCGAGCTGATCGTCGAGTCGATCGGCCTGCGCTCGGTCACGCTCGTCGGCCACTCGATGGGCGGCGCCGCCGCCATCTGCTACGCCGCCGAGCACCCCGAGATCGTCACCGCGCTCGTCCTGATCGAGACCGCCCCGGAAGTGCTGCGCTCCGGCATCGAAGCGCTCCGCCGCCTGATCTCCGCCGGCGACGAGTTCCCCACGCTCGAGGACGCCATCCAGGCCTTCCGCCCGCACTTCCCGTACGCGACCACCGAGCAGCTCGAGCGCCGCGTCCGCGCCTCGCTGCGGCCCACAGACGGCGGCGGCTACACGTGGGACTTCGACCCGATCTTCCGCGACCCCGCCGCGCGCCCGCCCGAGCCCGACCCCGGCCAGCGCCGGCTCTCCGACCTCTGGGACTGCGTCGACCGCGTGCAGTGCCCCACGATGATCGTGCGCGGCGCGGAGACCGACATGCTCACCCCGGAGGCGATCCAGCGGCTCCACCGCCGCATTCCCGGCTCCCGCGTCTCGCTGATCGAGGACGCCGGCCACGCCGTGCCCACCGACCAGCCGGGCGCGCTCAGCCTCAACGTGCGGGAGTTCCTCCAGAGCCTGTCGAACACGCCGATCTGAGGCGCGCCGGCCCGCAGCGCAGCGTACGCGCTGGAGGTCGGCCAAGGCAGCGCCGCAGAGACGAAGCCGGTCACGGTCGACCTCGTGGAGACGTAGAACTACCTCCTCGGCCTGCGCGTCCAGCACATCGACCACATCCGCGGCGTCACCCTCGTGCAGGGCACGCTGCCGCCGGGACCAGGAAAGACGACCGGCGAGAAGGCGCTGGTCATCTGGCGCAACACGCGGGAGATGGACGCGGAAGCGCTCGACAAGTTCCCCTGAAGCCAGCGCATCCACCCCCGCGATCTGGAGTTCGAGGTCATCTACGTCAACGGTGACAACCACCTCGAACACTCGCGCCGCGTATGAATCGCCCCGGGAATGTCGGAGGCTCCAATCCTTGCGAGGATGGAGCGATGACACACCGAGGCGGGTACCCAGCGGAAGTACGGGAGCGGGCGGTGCGGCTCGTGCGCGAGCACGAGGGCGACTACCCCTCGCAGTGGGCGGCGATCACCTCGAGCGCGACGAAGTGCGGGATGACCGCGGAGACCGTGCG
>VGNK01000012.1 GCA_016866055.1 Chloroflexota bacterium
TCGCGCAGCAGGATCGCCAGGGGCCGCGGCTCGGCAGCCGGCGCACCGGGCGCGCCCGGGGGCGCCGGCTCGGCCGTCACCGGCCGCTGGTGCCCGCTCGCGCGCCGCTCGGCTCGGCGACCACCGCGAGGCCGGGCACGGTGCGCGGCCCCACGAGCAGCACCGCGGCGTTGCCGGCGTGCCGGAGCACGTACTCGGCGACCGAGCCGATCACCTCGCGCCCGAGGCCGGAGTGCCCGCGGGTCGCCATCACGATCACGTCGCACCCCTGCTCCGCCGCCGCGTCGAGGATCTCGTTGCCGGGGTAGCCCTCGCGCACCATCGTCTGCACGGACGATACCCCAGCCTGCCCGAGCAGGCGCTTCGCCGACTCGAGGTTGGCGATCGCCTCGTTGCGCTGGGCGAAGTGCGTGCTGCGGGTGAGCTCGTCGACGGATCGCTCACCGCCCATCGTGAACTCGTATGCGGAACCCTGGATGTCGCGGCGGACGGCATCGACCGTGGGGACCACGTGCAGCACGACCACGGTCACGCCCGGCGCGGCGACATGCGCGGCGTGCGGAATCGCGCTCCGGGCGAGCGTCGAGCCGTCGAGCGCGAGCAGTACCTTCGCGTACATAGGGCCCTCCTCGGGTCGCGGGGCGCCGCAGGCGCTCGCGCGGTGCGATGCATCCGACGCTAGGCGCGCGCGGTGACGGCCTTCGCCTCGCGGCGCTCCCTCCCGGCCTCGTGGGCCGGATGGACGAGCACGACGGGGACACCCTCGAGGTGGCGTACGACGTAGTCGGCCACGGAGCCGAGCACCGTGCGCGTCAGCCCCGAGCGCCCGTGGGTCGCCATCACGACCACGTCGCAGCCGGAGGCGGCCACGCGCTCGACGATGGCGGGCCCGGGCACCCCCTCGAGGATCTCGGTCTCGACGTGTCCGAGGCCGGCCTCGAGCAGTCGACGCTTCGCGTCGGCGAGGTGCTGCTCGGCCGCGGAGCGCTGCGCCTCCACGACCTGCTCCGCGATCTCCGCGGTCAGCCCCGAGCCGTCGAGCGCGAAGCCCGCGGGCGTGGCCTGCGCGAGGATGCGCGCCACGCTGTCGATCACCTCGACGACCAGCGCCTCACCCTCCATCCCCAGCACCCGGGGAACCTGCTCCAGCGCGTGCGCCGAGAGCTCCGAACCGTCGACCGGCAACATGGCCTTCTGATACACCTGCACCCTCCCGAAGCGTGTGCCCGACGCGCTTGCGCCGGCACCGGCTACTCGATCGTCTTGACCTGGACCTTGCGGGGCTTCGCCTGCTCGGCGTGCGGCACGCGTACCGTCAGCACGCCCTTCTCGAGCTCCGCCTTCACCTGTGAGGCGTCGCCCACGTGGCCGGGCAGCGCCACACGGCGGCTGACCGCGCCGGTGTAGCGCTCACGGCGGTAGAAGCGCTCGCCCTTCTCCTCTCTCTCCTCCTCGCGCCGCGCGGTGATCGAGAGGACCCCCGCCTCCAGCGCCACCTCGATGTCGGCCTCGCGGAAGCCCGGCATCGACGCGCGCACGATCACCTCTCGGTCGGTCTCGGAGATGTCGAGCGCGAGCGTCCCGGCGTCCCAGTCGGCGCCGCCGAGCGGCCGCCCCAGCCAACCCTCCTCGAACAGGCGGTTCAGTCGGGTGTTGAAGTCCGGAAACGGCGAACGCAGCGTCATGTCGGCCACGGCATCTCTCCCTCCCACGTCAGCGGATCGGGCGCGTGCTCGCTGCCCCAGTGCAGGGTGCGCGCCCGGGTGGGTGGCGGTCAGTGTCGATGCGCCCGACCGGCCAGGGACCTTCGTCCCCGCGCGCCTCGAGCGGCGCTCAGAGGGGGCGTTGCGTACCCTGTGCACAGGGCTCCGGACGACCCACCCGGGCAGGAGGTGTGAGTGCCCAGGCCGCTCTCCCCACGCGCGTTCGAGCAGCTCGTCAGTGCCGCGCCCGACGGCATCGTGGTCGTCGACGCGGAGGGACTGATCCGCTTCGTCAACGCGCAGCTGCTCCAGATGCTGGGCTACGAGGCGAACGAGCTGCTCGGGCGGCCGGTGGAGATGCTCGTCCCCGAGGGGCTCCGCGCCGCGCACGTCCGGCACCGCGCCGCATACCGCACGGCGCCGCGCACGCGGCCGATGGGCAGCAACGTCGAGCTCGTCGCGCGACGCCGGGACGGCACCGAGCTGCCGGTCGAGATCAGCCTGTCGCTCCTGCGTTCCGGCGCCGGGATGCTCGTCACCGCGATCCTGCGCGACGTCAGCGAGCGCCGCCGCGCCGCGGAGGCGTTGCGCGAGAGCGAAGAGCGCTACCGGCTGCTCGCCGAGAACGCGCAGGACCTGATCTACCGCGTGGCGCTCGGGCCGCCGCTGCGCGTGGAGTACGTGAGCCCGTCCATCCGCTTCACGGGCTACACCCCGAACGACCTGTACGAGGACGCGGAGCTGTTGTTCGCCCTCGTGCATCCCGGCGACCGCGACTTCGCCCGCACCGCGCTGGCAGACCCCGACCACCTCCCCGGCCCGATCACCGTGCGCTTCGGCGCGCGCGACGGCACGATCAGCTGGCAGGAGCACCGCCTCGTCGTGATGCGCGACGCGGCGGGGAGACCGCAGGCGATCGAGGGGATCGCGCGCGACATCACGGATCGCCTGCGCGTCGAGGAGGAGCGCCGCATCCTGCTCGCGGACTCCGAGATGCAGCGCGAGCGTGAGCGCATCGCCGCCGACATTCACGACGGCGTCATGCAGTCGATCTACGGGGTGGGGCTGAGCCTGCGGCGGGCGGCCACCGAGGTCGGCGACGATCACCCCGAGGTGCGCGAGCGCCTGCAGGAGGCGATCGACGAGCTGCGCGGGGCGATCGCCGACATCCGACGCTACGTGATGGACCTGCGCCCGCTGCGGTTCACCGGCGACCTCGCGCGCTCGCTCACCGACGTCGTGACGCTCTTCGAGGCGAGCTCGGGCATCACCGTGAAGCTCGACGTCGAGCGCGTCCCCTCGCTCGTCGACGAGGAGCGCGCGCTCGCGCTCTTCCACATCGCGCGCGAGGCGCTCTCGAACGTACGGCGCCACTCGCGGGCGACGATCGTGACGGTCTTGCTCGCGCCCGCGGAGGGCGGCGTGCTGCTTCGCATCGCGGACGACGGCGTGGGGTTCGACGCCGGGCAGCCGCGCGACGGGCATTTCGGGCTGGGGAACATGGAGATGCGGGCGCGCACCGCAGGCGGGCGGCTCTCGATCGAGAGCCGCCCGGGGCGGGGCACGCGCGTCGAGGCGTTCGTTCCGCTCGATTCCGACTGATCGACCGCGAGCTCGAGCCGGCGGGCGGCCGCGGGGCGGCGCGCGGGCGCCAGATGCGCCGGTAGGCACGCGCCGAGCCTGCTCGCGATACGGAGCACCTGCGGCCCTGCGCGCCGGAGACGGTTGCGGGAGTCGAGGAGCGGCTCGGTCGGCTCCCCGCGGGTGCGGGCGACGAGGAGCCGACCGCGGCGATCGTCGGGGTGCATGAGCGTCGCCGGCAGGTCGATTCGGCCTCCACTGGGGGTGACCTTGGTCGATCGATCGGCCGGGACCAGAGCGGGCGGGCGCCCGCGTGACCATAGGTTCCTCGACCGGGGGACCTTCAGCCGTGGGGCGCGGTCCCGCAGCGCGCGAACGTGGCTCCACCGCCGCCGCGGCGGGAGGAGGCACCGATGACGCCGAAGCCGAGGCTCCCCAGCCCCTACGTCCCCGAGCCGCTCCGGCAGGGGCGGGAGGTACACTGCCCGCGGTGCGGCGGCCGGCTGCTGCGCGATGTCTGGAACCTGCTCTGCATCGCGTGTGGCTACGAGTACGCCGTGACCCGTTACCTGGTGGACGAGCGCACGCGTCGCGAGGCGACCCACGGAGGCGAGCGGGTCGGCGCTCGCTGAGGACCGCGCGGGCACGATGAGCGGGCGGCCGGCCCGGCGCGACCGTCCGGGGAATCGAGGTGCGGGATGGCGTACGTCCGGCTCGGCCTGCAGCTCGCGGAGCGCGGTCGCGAGGACCGCGCGTCGGCGTTGCTCGACGAGCTGCTCGAGCGTGCGCGCACGCAACCCGGCTTCCGCTCGGGCCAGCGGGTCCACGGGCGAGTCGGTCACGGTCCGCGCTGGCTCGGCTGGATCTCGACCTGGGACGACCGCGAGACCCCGCAGGCCGCCGCCGAGGCGGCGAGCGAGCTCGTCGAGGAGCTTCGCGGGCTCGCCGAGCCGCGCACCTGCCAGGAGCTCGTGCTCGAGGCCGGCGACGTCGAGCCGCTGGCGCTCGCCGAGCAGCTCGCTGGCGCACGCGCCGAGCGCTGAGCGGGCGCGCCCGCGGGAACGGAGGCACGAGGTGAACCGAGCCGATCTGCAGGAGGCGCTCCGCGCGCGAGTGCGTGCGGCGGCGGACCGGTTCTTCACGATGACGGCGGTGCTCCCCGGGCTTCGCGGGCGGCGCGGGTCCGCGTCGCTCGACGAGGTGCCGCCGCACGCCGAGCCGACGCTGCAGGCTCCCGAGCCGCCCGAGCTGCACGATCAGACGCACCCCGCGCCGCCGCGCCTGGAGCGCGGACACCCGAAGCGCTAGCCGGTCCGCGCGCGGGGCGCGCGCGTCCCGGGGGATCGAGCGCGCACGACCGGGTCGTCCGTCAGTCCGTCGGCCGGATCACGATCAGCGGCATGCCCTCGAGGTTCCGGAGCAAATGATCGGCGACCGAGCCGACCAGCCCGCGCGCGATCCCCGAGCGTCCGTGCGTCGCCATCACCACGATCTCGGCGCCTGAGGAGCGCGCGACCTGCACGATCTCGCGCTCGGCGAACGTGTTCTCGCGGACCCCGATCTCGACGTGCTGGATCCCGGCGGCGTGCATGCGCGCCCGCGCCCGCTCGAGCTCGGCGCGAGCCCGCTCGTACGCGGGGCGGGCCTCGCGCACCGTCAGGCTCTCCTCCGCGTCTTCGGCCGCGGGCCCCTCGCCGGGACCACCCGGTTCGGCCGCCCGCGCGCCCGGGGGGAGCTGGTCGACCACCGCCAGCAGGTCGAGCCGCGTGGCGGTCGGGTCGCTCGCGAGGATCGCGGGGTCGACGGCGCTCATCGAGTTCGCCGAGCCGTCGAGCGGCACGAGCACCCGGCGGAAGGCACCGGCGTTCCCGGCGAGCGTGGAGGGCCAGTCGGGGAGCTCGAGCGAGCGCTCCTGCTCGGGCGTGGGGCGCACGAGCAGGAGCGGCACGCCGCGTAGCTGGCGCAGCACGTGATCGGCGACCGAGCCGAGCACGCTGCGGGCGAGCCCCGAGCGCCCGTGGGTCCCCATCGCGACGAGGTCGACGGCGCGCTCGCGCGCGTGGGCGACGAGCATCTCGCCGGGCTTCCCGTCCAGCACGGCCGTCTCGACGCGCGCAAGCCCGGCCATCGCGAGCGCGGCCTGGACGGCGCGGACGTTCTCCATCGCGCCGGCGCGCAGGGCGTCGGCGAGCTCGCGCCCCGCGCCCCCGGCGGGGGCGTCTCGCGGGGGCCGCACCGCCTGCGCCGGGAACGTGGGCAGCGGCTCGGCGACCTCAACGACGGTGACCCGACCGGCCTCGCGGTCGACGAGCCGGGGCAGGGGCGAGAGCACGGCGCGCGAGCGCGCGGTCCCGTCGGTGGCTACGAGCACGTTCTGGAACACGGCAACCTCCGCACCGCCCGGTTCGGCGGGCGGCGCGACGGCCGCCCCGGGGCGCCTCAGCGCTGCTCTGCGGCGCGCCCCGCGCGAGGCGCGGGGGGACGCGCTGCCATGCTACATGCGGCCGCGCCGTTCTTCCCGGAGGTGCTCCTCCCAGCGCGAGATGAGCCCGGTCCCGATCGCCAGCGCCACGAGCACGGCCGCCATGATCCCGGCAGCGACGAGGTGCATCTCTCTCCCCCGGTTCGTCGACGGCCGCGGGGCGGGGGCCCCGCGGCCATGCTGGACGGACTGCCTGGTCCTGCTCGAGTGGGGCCCGCCGCTAGCCGCGGCTCGCCCCGGCGGCGCCCGCGTCGGCCGGGCGCGGGACCCGCATGCCCTCGCGGACGATGAGGACCGGCACCGGCGAGTGGCGGATCACCTCCTCCGCGACGCTCCCGAGCAGCGCGTGCGCGATCGCGCCACGGCCCCGGGTGCCCATCGCGATGCCGTGCACCTTGAGATCCTGGGCGACGTGGATGATCGCCTCGGCGGGGTCGCTGGCGGCGCGGACGTGCGCCTGCCAGACGAACGTCGCCGGCAGCACCTTCGCCGCGAGCTCCTCGAGCGTGCGGAGGTGCGTGGCGTGCACGCGCTCGGCCGCCTGCGTCGGGCTCTCCGCCGCCACGTGGCGGACGAATCCCGAGGGGACCACCGCGCCGCTGACCGTGCCCCAGTTGAAGGCTTCCACCTTCATCGGGCCGGGGCCGCGCGACACCGTCTCCTGCGCCTCGTCGGGGTCGATCACCGTGAACAGGTGCAGCTCGTCGGTTGGGTGCAGCAGCTGCGCGGCGGCCGCGAGCACCTGCTCGCTCACCGCGCTCCCGTCGATTGCGATCAACACCCGCATCGCTCGCCTCCTCGCCGCGTGCATGCCTCGATCGGTCGTCTCGGATCATCCGGGGGCGCACCGCAACCCCCGAGTGCCGGTCGCCCGCGTCGCGGGTGACGAAGGTCACGCACGGCGCGCGCACCGGGTCGGGGGCGGCCCTGCGGGCGACGGAGCGCGCTACGGGGTCCCGGGCGTGCGCGGCCGCTGCGACGGCGGTCGCACGCGCCTGGCGATGGCGGCGGCGAGGAGCAGGGCGCCCCCGAGCTGCAGCAGCGCGGAGCTCCATCGCAGCGCGGGGGGCGCTGCCGCCATGCCACCGTCACCGCCGAAGAGGTCGAGCCCCACGCGCAGCAGGAGCCCACCATTCAGCATCCCCCAGCCGGTGAGCACCCACGCGGGACCGGCGACCGTGCCCGGGATGCGCGGGAACATCCACCAGGCGACGCCGATCACGGTGTTCATGAGCCACCCGACGAGCAGCAGGTGCGCGTGGGCGACGGAGCGCTCGTGGGTCATCCAGGCGGGGGCGCCCAGCCCGACGGCCCCCACGACCATGCCGGCGACGAAGAAGACGAGCGCGGTCTGCAGGAAGACGATCGCGACGCGATTCATCGGGTCTCGGCGGCGCCCCCACCCCGAGCGGCGGCCGCGCTGGACGCCCCCGGCGGCGGCGCCTCACCCGCCTCGAAGCGCGCGAGCGCACGCTCGATGGCGGCGCGTGCCTCCCTGGCGATCGGCAGCACGCGCGGAGCCTCGTGAACCCCGCTGATCGCGAGCGGGTCGAACGCGAGCACCACCCGGTGCGCCCCGGCGTCGAAGAGCACCACGTTGCACGGCGCCAGCAGGCCGAAGCCACGCCAGGCGCTGACCGCGTCGTGGGCCAGCTTCGGGTTGCACATCCCGAGGATGCGATAGGGGCCGATCTCGGCGCCGAGCTTCGACCTCAGCGTGGCGGCGAGATCGACATCGGTCAGCACCCCGAAGCCCTCCGCGGCGAACGCCTCGCGCAGGCGGCGCTCGGCCTCGTCCATCGGTCGCTCGCTCGTGGCGTGCATGGCGAGCGGTACGCGCTCCATCGGGCTCCCCTCCATCCGGCGCCGCGGGCGGCCCCGCCCGGCGCTCCGGCGGCATCACACCCGAGCGGCGACCGCCCGGGGAGGGGCGAACGCCCCGCAGGAGGGGGGACGTGCGGAGTCCGCCACCGAAGGTCACGCGCCCGCCGTGACCTCGGACTCTCATGCTGCGCCCGGTCGCCTGCCGACCATGCAGGGCAGAGCAGCGGGCGCGGGCACGAGAAGGGCACACGCAGATGGGCGACGGGCATGATGCCGGGGGCATGACACCCCGGCGCAGGCGAGCGGTTCACCGAGGAGCCCGCGACGCGATCACCCCGGCTGCGCGACAATGCGTTCGCTGCCGGGCACCGAAGGCGGTGGCCCGATGAGCGAGACCAGGCTGGCCACCAACGACGGCCACCAGGCGCTCGCCGGGAGGAAGCCGACCGTGACCCAGGCCAGGGACCGCGCCCGAGAGCAGTACCGCGTGCTCCTCGTCGACGATCACGAGATCGTGCGGCGGGGCCTGCGAACCGTACTGGAGGAGCGCGGCCGGCTCGTGGTCATCGGGGAGGCGGGCACCGTCCGCGACGCCGTCCGCGAGGCGGCGCGCCTCCGCCCCGACGTGATCGTCATGGACCTGCGCATGCCGGACGGGACCGGCATCGAGGCGTGTCGCCAGATCCGGGCCGCCGACCCCTCCGCGAAGATCGTCATCCTCACCTCGTTCGCGGACGAGGACGCGCTCTTCTCCGCGGTGATGGCGGGCGCGGCGGGCTACGTGCTGAAGGACCTCGACCCGTCGATGCTGCAGGACTCGCTCGTGACGGTCGCCCAGGGCGGCTCCTTGCTCGACCCGAAGATGACCACGCAGGTGCTCGAGCGGCTGCGCCGCGGGCAGGGGAGCCACCCCGCGGACGACCCGTTCGCGATGCTCACGCCGCAGGAGGATCGCATCCTCACGATGATCGGGGACGGGCTGACGAACCGGGAGATCGCCCAGCGGCTCTCGCTGACCGAGAAGACCGTCAAAAACTACGTCTCCCAGATCTACTCGAAGCTCCACGTGGAGCGGCGGCCGCAGGCGGCGCGCCTTGCGACCGAGCGGCGAATGCGCAAGCAGTAGCGTTCGAGCAGGCGTCCCGGGCGCACGGCCCGCGGCTCGTGAACCGAGCCGCGAAGACCGGCGCTCACGCCGGACCCCGCGTCGACTCCCCCCCCCGCGCGCCGTGCGCGCGCGACGCCGACAAGTCGGCGTGCTTCGCTCTCCCCCGCCGGCCGCGTCCCTGTCGCTGGCGGCGCGTAACGCGCGACCGCCCTAACGTGGACGCACGCGGCCGCGTCCACCGATCCCGCGGCGCGCGATCGCTGGAGCCGGCAGGGGTGCCGGAGGACGAGGATCGATGGGTTTCGACCCGCCCGGGGAGCCCTCCCCCCGACGCTGGCGGCTCGGGGTGATCGTCTCGAGTGCCGTGTTGCTGGTGGTCGTGCTCGGCTTCGCCGCCCCCGACCCCGTCATCGGCGCGATTGGGATCGGGCGGCTCTTCGCGCCGCAGCCGCACGTGATCGCCACCGGGGCGCCGAAGGCGACCCCGACCAGGACCCCGCAGGCCGACGACATCAAGGACCTCGTCGCGAAACACGGGGAGCCGCCGGACGCGACGTTCGCGCGCCTGCGCATCCCGCGGCTCGGGGTCGATGCGGGGGTCTCGCCACGGATCGTGAGCGGCGCCGAGATGCCGCTCCCCGACGGCCCGCAGAACGTCGCCTGGTACGACCTCTCGCGCTGGCAGGGGCTGGGCGGCCGGCCGGGCGAGGGCGGCAACGCCATCTTCGGCGCGCACGTCGACTACAACAATCACGTCGAGTACGCGAAGCGGCGGTTCATCGGCCCGGCGATCTTCTTCTACCTGGACCGGCTCTCGCCCGGCGACGTCATCGAGGTTCAGTACCAGGGCCGCACGCTGAAGTACCAGGTGGTCTGGGTGAAGCCGTTCCAGGCGGCCGGTACGGACTGGGGCGTGGTCTGGAGCTCGAACGTGAAGAAGGACTCAGTCACCTTGTTCACCTGCGGCGGCACGTTCGACCCGGGCGCTCAGGAGTACTCCGAGCGTCTCATCGTGCGCGCCGAGCGCCTGTAGCCCGTCCGACACCCGGTCGGCGACAGAACGGATCGGGCGCCCCCGACGTTGATCTCGTGGGGGCCGGCGATCTCGGCGTCCCGGCCGCGTCCGGCGCCCGTCCGCCATCGCGACTCTCGGCCGCGCGTCCCGCCCCTGGGCGCGCGGGGGAACCTCCTTCGAGAGCGGACGTGCGCGCGGACGGCCTCCGGCGCGCTCGCGGTCGCCCGGATCGCCGGCCCCACGCGCCGCACGGCGATCGTGCCGGCGCCGGCGTAGGCGGCGCGGCAGAGGCGCCGGCCCGTCCGTTCACTTCCGTCACCTGCATCAGCCGCAGCACGAGCTCGACGGGGCGCGCCCGCGCCGCTCGATGGGGCGCTCGAGCGTGCGCGCGTCATCGACGCTGACCGTGGAGGGCGCCTCCACCTCGACGGTGATCCACAGTGCGTCGCCGGGGCCGCGCTCGAGCCGGAAGCCGGTCGTGCGCAGCGCGGGCAGCGTCGCGAACGCAACGTCGGTCGCGACGCTGCCCGCGCGCTCGGTGGAGGCCGCGCGCGCGGACTCGATCGTGAGCCAGCCGAGGCGCGCCGGCTACCGCGCAGCCGCCGCCGGCTCGAGCGCCGCGAAGAAGCGCTCGATGTCCGAGAGTTGCCCGGCCAGCACGAGCACGTCGCCCGCCTGCAGCCGCTCCTCGGGGCTCGGGAAGACCGCCACCCGCGAGCCCCGGGCGAACAGCAGCAGCGAGACCCCCTGCGCACCCTCCCCGAACGTCTCGGCGAGCGTCCGCCCGCTGAGGCTCTTCGGCACGAGCACGCGGCTCACCGTGTACCCCTCGACGATGTCGAGGGAGTCCGTGATGTTGCGCGACGACCAGCTGTGCGCCAGACGCACGCCCGTGTCGCGCTCGGGGTAGACGACCCGGTCCGCGCCGACGCGCTCCAGGATCTCGCCGTGGGTGTCGTTGCGCGCCTTCGCGATCACGTTCGCGACGCCGAGGCGCTTCACCTCGAGCGTCGCGAGGATGCTCGTCTCGAGGTCCTCGGTGATCGCGATGATCACGACGTCGAACTCTGCGATGCCCAGCCGCTGCAGCGCCTCGCGATCCGAGGCCTCCGCCTGCACCACGTGCGTGAGCCGGGTCGAGAGCCCCTGCACGACGGAGAGGTCGGAGTCCACGCCGAGGACCTCGTGCCCGGACTTCACGAGCTCCTCCGCGACGGCCGCTCCGAAGCGACCCAGGCCGATCACCGCGATCTGCTGCTTCATGCGCTGAACCGTCCCTACCCGATGCTGATGACCTCTTCTGGATAGCGCAGCGGCGTCGTCCGCGCGCGCCCGGCAAGCGCGAGCGCGATCGTGAGCGGACCGAGCCGGCCGATGAACATCCCCGCGATCAGCGTGAGCCGCCCCCACTCGTCGAGCGCCGGCGTCACCCCGGTAGAGAGCCCGACCGTGCCGAACGCTGACACCGCCTCGAACAGCAGCTCGACGAAGATGCGGTTGCTCGTGGCCGTGAGGCTGAACACGAGGACGAACACGATCGCGACCGAGAGCAACGCGATCGCGAGGGCTCGGTTCACCTGGCGCCACGAGATCTCGCGCTGGAAGACCGTGACGTGCTCGTCCCCACGGAGCGACGTGACGATCGCGAAGAACAGCGTGCTGAACGTCGTCAGCTTGATCCCGCCGGCGGTCGATGCCGCGGCCCCGCCGATGAACATCAACCCGCACAGGAAGAACACCGTCGCGTGCGAGAGCCCGGCGACGTCCACGACGGTGAACCCCGCGGTCCGCGCGTACACGGAGAGCGCGATCGCATCGACGACGCGGGTGATCGGGTCGAGCGAGCGGAGCTCGCCGCCCGCCCGCATCTCGAAGAAGAAGATGACCGCCGCCCCGGCCGACCACAGCGCCGCCGAGGTGAGCAGGACGAGCTTCGTGTCGACGCTGAGGGTCGACCATCGCCGGCGCCGCACGACGTCCGACCAGACGGGGAACCCCGTGCCGCCGAGCACGACGAGCCCGCCGGTCACCGTGAGCAGGGGGAGGTTGCGCCCGTGGCCGATCAGGCTGGCGAAGCTCCCCTCCAGGTCGAACCCGGCGTTGTTGAACGCCGACACCGCCGTGAAGAGCCCGCGCCAGGCGTGCGCCGGCGAGGCCGACGACTCCCCGACCATGAAGATCGCGATCGTGAGCGCCGCGCCCACGGCCTCGATCGTGAGCGTGACGATGACGATGCGCCGGACGAGCTGGCCGACGCGTCGCACCCCGAGCCGTCCGAGCGTCTCGCCGACGACGAGTCGCTGACGGAGCGTGAGCCGCCCGCCGAAGACCAGGATGAGCACGGTCGCGCTCGTCATGAAGCCGAGCCCGCCGAGCTGGATCAGGACGAGGATCACCGCCTCGCCGAAGCGGCTCCAGTAGTCGGCGGTGTCGACGACCACCAGGCCGGTCACGCAGACGGCGGAGGTGGCGGTGAAGAGCGCCGTTGTGAGGCTCGCGCGGTCGCCGCTCTCGGTGGCGAACGGGAGGGCGAGCAGCACGGTGCCGGCGGCGATCAGGGCTGCGAAGCCGGCGACGAGGTAGAGGGGGTTGGCGCGGGCCGGCCGCTGCACCTTGAGCTTGCGGACCTCGACGACGCTGGGCTGCCGTCGTGCGCGCCGCACCCGCACGTTCCCGAGGCGCGTCCCGCTGCGGGGTGTCCCTGCCTGCACCGGCATGTCCCAGCTCGCCGGGTCGCTTGCGGGGTCGGGGGGCCGCTCCGCGCCCGGTCGCGTGCGTCGCCTTCATTGTGGCCCGCTTCCCGGTCGGGGTCTACGCGGCGCTCCGGAGCCGGGCGGGCCGCCCGGGCAGGCTCAGGCGGCGTCCGCGATCTCCGCGAGGGGGCCCGGGGCCGCGGGGTTGGCCTGCTCGACCGGTTAGGCAAGGTCGCGCTCGAAGCGGTCGACGAGGGCCGCAAACGCGCGCACGTAACGCGGGTCGAAGTGGGTCCCCGACTCCTGGTGGATCAGCGCCTCGGCGTCGTCGCGGCTCCACGCGGCACGGTACGAGCGGTCGGAGCGGAGCGCGTCGTACACGTCGCGGACGGCGGCGATGCGCGCCTCGAGCGGGATCGCCTCGCCCGCGAGGCCGTCGGGGTCGCCGGTGCCGTCGAACCACTCGTGGTGGTGGCGGATCACCGCGCGCTCCACGGGTCCCTCGAAGGCGGCGAGCATCGCCGCTTTCTGCGCCGGGTGCCCGCGGATCACGTCGAACTCATCGCTCGTGAGCGCGTCGGGCTTGCAGAGGATCGCGTCGGGCACCGCGATCTTGCCGACGTCGTGCAGCAGCGCGCCCTGCGCGAGCGCGCGCTGGCGCTCTGGCGCGAAGCCCAAGCTGACGGCCGATCAGCACGGCGAGGATCGCGACCCGCCGTCCGTGGCCGTGCGTGTAGCGATCGCGCGCCTCGAGCGAGGTGTGGAAGCTCCGCACCACGTCCCCGTAGCCGGCCTCGATCAGCTCGAGGGAGTCGTGGAGCGTGAACCGGCGGATCGCGCCGACCGCGCTCACGCCGCGCGCATACTCGCCGAGGATCGCCGAGAGCGCAGCGGAGAACCCCGCGAGCAGCTCGATGTGGTAAAGCCACCAGCTCAGTGCCCACGGGGTCCCGAAGTGCATCCCGATCTGCGCGAGCAGGATCAGCATCGCGCCGGTGGCGAGCGCCCCGTGCGTGGAGACTCGAGAGTGTCGGAAGCGCCCGAGGTAGCGAAGCGCCGCGCACGCGCTCAGCGCCATCGTTGCGACGAGCGTGGAGCGCAGGAAGAGCTGCTCGCTCATGATGCGCGACGGGACCAGCTCCGGTCACGCGAGCGCGGAGCCCGCGAAGGCGAGGAGGCACACCCCCCAGCCGACGAGCAGCGCGGTTCGGTGTCGCACGAGGAACGCCGCGCAGCGCGCAGGCGGCTCCACCGTGCTCGCGGCGAGGAGCGCCGCCGCCACGACCACGCTCATGCGCGCGGCGAAGCCGATCACGGCGCCGTACTCGCGACCGAGCAGGAACCCCGGCGTGGCGAGCCCGTGCACCGCGAAGAGGCCGCTCATCCCGAGGAACGCCATCGCGAGCACGAGCGCGCGGTAGCTCGCGAGCCGGTGCGCCGCCAGCGCCGCGATCGCCGCCAGCGCCACCGACACGACGGAGACCGCGCTCACGATGTGGAAGTGGCCCTGCGGCTGCACCCAGCGGTGGTCCCACCCGGGTTGCAGGCGCAGCACGACCCAGGCGCCGGCGGTCTCGAGGGCGAGCAGCGTCCACGGGGAGACGAGGGAGGGCTCGTCTCATCCGAGCTCGACTTCCGTGTGCATCGGCCGCCGGCGGGCCGGGCGGGTGGCGTGCGACATGCGTGCTGAGAGTCGGCGGCCGGGGGCGACCTCTGAAGTGGGGTCCGCCCCGAGGACGAGATCTCCCGACGACCGCGGGGTGAGCCGCAGCGCGGGGCACGGTCGCCGATTCGCCGCGGCGCGTCAGCGGACGAAGCGACCGCCGAGGAAGAGCGTCGCCTCGTCGACGAAGCAGAGCGGGTTCTGAAGGGGGTCGCGCAGGTAGAACGACCGCTCTCCCCACGGGTAGGGCCGGATCTCGCGCTCGATGCGCGCGCCCGCCGCCTTCGCGCGGGCGAGCCAGTCCTCCAGTCGGCCACCGCGAAGTAGAGGTAGTCCGGGTTCGGCCGGAAGCCGCGCTCGGCCTGCGGTGCGCCGTGCGGCACGTACTCGGCCGGGTTGACGCAGGCGAGCACGACCCCGCCGCACGAGAAGTACGTGCGGGTCTCCGCGACGGCTTCGGCCTTCTGGCCCGGCAGCGCCCCGTAGAACTCGCGCGCCCGCGCCATGTCGGCCCCGGGGACGATCACGCGCTAGATCCGCGCCTCGCGGGCGTCACCGGCCATCACGGCCCCTCACCGCCTCGGCGAGCAGCTCCGCGACGTGGCGCGGGCGCCGGCTCGTGAAGTGCCCGATCTGCTGCCGGCAGGACACCCCCGTCACGAGGATTTCCGCATCGCGCGGCGCGGTCTCCACCGCGGGGAAGAGCTTGAGCGCGCCCATCGCGCGGCTGACCTCGTAGTGCTCGGCCTCGAAGCCGAACGACCCCGCCATCCCGCAGCAGGCCGAGTCGATCAGGCTCGACTCGAGCCCGGGCACGAGGCGGAGCGAGGCGAGCGTGGGGTCCATGCCGGCGAGCGCCTTCTGGTGGCAGTGGCCGTGCACGAACGCCCGGCTCGCCGCGACGCGCGAGAAGCGCTCCGCGACGCGAGCATCCTCGCGCGCCAGCCGCGCCACGAGCTCGTCGAGCAGCACCGCGCGGCTCGCCACCGCCCGCGCGGCCTCGCCCGGGAGCAGCTCCGGGTACTCGTCGCGCAGCGCGAGCAGGCACGAGGGCTCCGTGCCGACGATCGGCACGCCGCGCTCGGCGTACGGGCGCAGCCGCTCCAGGTTGCGGCGCGCCCACTCGCGCGCCGTGCGCAGCTGCCCCTTCGAGATGAGGGGCCGCCCGCAGCAGCCGAGCCGCTCGACGAGCGTCACGCGGTAGCCGAGCGCCTCGAGCACCGCCACCGCGGCGCGCCCCACCTCGGGGTGGTAGTAGCGGGTGAAGGTGTCGTCGAACAGCACGGCCTCGCCGCGCGGCGCGGCGGGCGCGGCGGCGCGGCGCGCGCGGAACCACCGGCGGAACGGCACGCGCGCGGGCACGGGGAGCGGGCGCTCCGCGTGGACCCCGAGCGCGCGCTGCATCAGCCGCCGCACCGGCGCGAGCCGCGTCCCCGCCGTGAGCAGCGGCGCCAGCGGGCCGAGCCGCGCCGCGGCCGCGCTCCACGTCGCGATGTGCCCGAACAGCCACGCGCGCGGCGGCGTGCCGTGCGCCTCGTGGTACTTCGTCAGCACCTCGTACTTCAGCTTCGCCATGTCGACGCCCGAAGGGCACTCGGACTTGCACGCCTTGCACTCGACGCAGAGGTCGAGCGCCTCGTAGATGTCGCGTCCGGCGAGCTCGCGCGCGGGGAGGACGCCGTTCAGCGCCTGCCGCAGCAGGTTCGCGCGCCCGCGGGTCGAGTGCTCCTCGTCGCGCGTCACCATGTACGAGGGGCACATCCCCCCATCGTCCTTGCGGCACGCCCCCTGCCCGTTGCACTGCTCCGCCGCGCGCGCGATCCCGCCGTCCGCGGAGAAGTCGAGGTAGGTGGCGGGGTCGTGGTTGCGCGTTTCGGGGCTCAGCCGCAGGTTGTCGTCGAACGCCGGGGTGTCGACGATCTTGCCGGGGTTCAGCCGGTGATCCGGATCGAACAGCCGCTTCACCTCACGGAACGCCTCGGTGATCGCGGGGCCGAACATCCGCTCCGTGAATACCCCGCGCAGGATGCCGTCCCCGTGCTCGCCGCTCAGCGACCCGCCGAACTCGAGCACGAGATCCGCGATCTCCCCCGCGATCGTCTCGATCGTGCGCAGCCCCTCGGCCTGCTTGATGTTCACGAGCGGCCGGATGTGGAGGCAGCCGACCGAGGCGTGCCCGTAGTACGCGGCGCTCGTCCCGTGTCGCGCCACGGTCTCGTCGAACCGGTCGACGAAGTCGGCAAGCCGCGACGGTTCGACCGCGGTGTCCTCGACGAACGCGATCGGCTTGGCGTCGCCGCGCACGCTCATCAGCAGCCCGAGCCCGGCCTCGCGCATGCGCCAGATCCGCAGCTGCTCGCCGGGGTCGACGGTCGTGTGCGCCGCGTAGCCGATGCCGCGCGCCCGCGCGTCCTCGAGGGAGCGCGCCATCTGCGCCCGCACCTCGGCCTCCGAGTCGCCGGCAAACTCCACGATCAGCAGCGCCCCGGGCGCCCCCTGCACGAAGCCGACGAGCGAGGCGTAGCCGATGCTCTCGCGGCAGCGGTCGATGATCGTGCGGTCGACGAGCTCGATCGCCGCCGGCCCGTGGTCAAGCAGCGGCACCGTCGCCTCGGCCGCGGCACGCACGCTCTCGAAGTGGTAGGCGACGAGCCCCTTCACGCGCGGCAGCGGCACGAGCCGCACGCGCGCCTCCGTGACGACGGCGAGCGTGCCCTCCGACCCCACGATCAGACGCGAGAGGTCGATGCGGTCGCCGGCGCCGTCGGCGACGAACTCGTCGAGGTTGTAGCCGGAGACCCGTCGCTGGATCCGCGGGAAGCGGCGCTCGATCTCGTCGCGGTAGCGCTCGGCGATGCGGCGCACACCGCGGTAGAGGTCGCCCTCCGTCCCCGGGAGGTCCAGCTTCGCCCCGAGCGGTCGCCCGGAGAGCGGCCCGAACGTCGTGCGCGTGCCGTCGGCGAGGATCACCGAGAGCTCGAGGACCTGGTCGAGGGTCTTCCCGTAGACCACCGAGTGGGCACCGCAGGAGTTGTTGCCGATGCCGCCGCCGATCGTCGCGCGGTTCGCGGTGGAGGGGTCGACGGCGTACTGGAGGCCGTGCGGCCGCACGGCGCGGTTGAGCGCGGCGAGCACGAGCCCGGGCTCGACCCGCGCCCAGCGCTCCTCGACGTTGACCTCGAGCACGCGGGTCATGTGGCGCGAGCAGTCGATCACGACCGCGTGGTTCACGGCCTGGCCGGCGAGGCTCGTGCCCGCCCCGCGCGTGAGCACCGCGAGCCCGCGGCGCGCGGCCACCGCGAGCGCGTGCGCGACGTCGTCGGCGTGCCGCGGGTAGACGACGGCGACCGGCTCCATCTCGTAGATGGAGGCGTCGGTGGCGAAGAGCAGCCGGGAGGCGCGGTCGACGAGCACGTCCTCCGCGCCGCCCACGAGCCTCGCGGCGAGCTCGCGCGCGAGCGCCGCGAGGCCGTCGGGCGGCCCGTGCAGCAGCTCGAGCGCGGTGCGGACGGATGGAGCGGCGGGAGGGGTACGGCCCTCGATCACGCTGCGGATCGCCGGCGGGGTCGTCATCGCGCGGAGGGTAGCACGGGGTCGGGGGTGCCCCGCGGCGCGCGGGGCCCGGCGCCGCGGGCGCGGCTAGAATGCCCGCCGCCGGGCACCGCCCCGCGCGGGACGCGATCGCCCGGCCGCGACCGCAGGAGCACCCCGTGATCATCGACTTCCGCGTGGGCGCGCCGCTGCAGGGCAGCGGCCAGCCGCGGCGACGCCCCGCCACCCTCTACGGCGAGGTCTACCGCAACGTCGAGCGCCCCCAGACCCCGGTGCGGGCGCCGCAGGAGTTCCTCGCGATGCTCGACCGCGAGGGCATCGACCGCGTCGTGCTCCCCGTCGAGGACAACGAGACGATCCTCGGGACGTACACGGCGAACGAGACGCTCGCGGAGTTCTGCGCGGCGGACCCGGAGCGACTCATCGGCTTCGCCGGCGCCGACCCGCTCAAGGGCTACGAGGCCGTGCGCTCGTTCGAGCACGCGATCCGCGAGCTCGGGCTGCGCGGCCTCAACATCGGCCCCTTCTGGCAGCACATCTCGCCGTCGGACCGCCGGTTCTACCCGCTCTACGGGAAGTGCATCGAGCTCGACGTGCCGGTGATCCTGCACGCGTCGGTGAACTTCAGCCTCGAGTCGCAGATGGATCACTCGCATCCGCGCCACATCGACCAGATCGCGACCGACCTCCCCGAGCTCAAGATCGTGGCGACGCACGGCGGGTGGCCGTGGGTCACGGAGATGGTCGCGACCGCCTGGCGCCACCCGAACGTCTACATCGACACGGCGGCGCAGCGCCCGCTCTACCTGGGGCTCCCGCACACGGGGTGGGGGCCGCTCGTGCATTTCGGGAACAGCGTGCTGCAGGACCGCATCCTGTTCGCGACGCGCTGGCCGCTGCTGCCGTTCCGGCGCACGATCGAGGAGATCCGCGCGCTCCCGCTGAAGCCCGAGGTCGTCGAGAAGTGGCTCGGCGGGAACGCCGCGCGGCTGCTGAAGCTCTGAGGGGGCGGCGTTCGCTAGATGCGGTAGTCGGCGGGGAGCGGCGCCGGCACCGGCTGCGGCTCGGCGACGCGCGACGTACGGGCGCGGCGGCGCGGCGTGAGCAGCCACGACGTGAGCCGGTCGATGACGAGCCCGATCGCGCCGATCAAGATGATCGCCGCGACCATCCCCGGGTAGTCGAAGCGGTCGCGAGCGTCGAGGATGAAGAACCCCAGGCCGGAGTCGACGCCGAGCATCTCCGCGGGCACGAGGATGATCCACGCCGTGGTTGTCCCGATGCGCAGCCCCGTGAGCACGTCGGGCCGTACGCCCGGCCAGATCACGGTCCGGACCGTCTCCACGCGACTGGCGCGGAGGCTGCGCGCGAGCATGATCCAGGCGCGGTCGAGCGCCTGCACGCCGGCCGCGGTGCTGAGCGCGATCGGCCAGACCGAGCCGATCGCGATCAGGAAGTAGACGGGTGGGTCGCCCACCCCGAAGAGGATGATCGCGAGCGGCGTCCACGAGAGCGGCGAGATCATGCGCACGAAGCCGGTGATCGGCGTCGCCGCCAGCGCGAACCAGCGCAGGCCGCCGAGCGCGAGCCCGAGCGGGATGCCGACCGCGCTCGCGATCAGCAGTCCCACCGTGATGCGCTCGACGCTCGCGTAGATGTGCCGGTTGAGCGCGCCCTTCTGGAGCATCGCGGCGAGCGACTCGAACGCGGGCACCGGCGCGAACTGCGAGAGGAAGCTCCCCGGCTCGACGAGCAGCCGGGTCGCGCCCCACCAGAGCGCGAGGAAGACCGCGAGCCCGGCGACGGGATACCCGACGGCGGCGATCCGCCGCGCGCTGAGGACCCTCGTCGCCGCCTCGTCGGGGCGCCGCACCTAGACCTTGATCCGCTCCGTGCGGGACAGCGACGGGTCGATCCCGAACTTCGCGGCCCCACCGACCGTCTGGATCGCCTTGCGTGCAAACGCGTCGTGGATCAGCTCGGCGTGCGCCGCCGCCGGGTCGAGCTTGTCGAGGAACGTGTTGTCCCCTTCGACGAGCGTCTGCTTGAGCGCGCGCACGAGCTCCTCGGTGTACGACCGGTAGGGGAAGGGCTGAAAGTCGATGCGCTGCGTCTTCCAGTCCGTGTGCTTGATCGCGCCGCTCGGCCCGTACTCGCCGTGGTCGTAGTGCGTGAGCGCGCGCTCGATCACGGGCAGCGGCTGCGGCAGGTAGCCCTGCCCCTCGGTCGAGAGCAGCTTCGCGGCGTCCTTGCGATTCTCGCGCGTGTAGACCTGCGCCTCCGCCACGGAGTCGATCACGGCCTGTGCCCACCGCGGCTTCCTCGCGATGTCGGCCTCGTGCATGACGACGACGCAGCAGGCGTGCTCGAACCAGACGTCGGGCACGAAGCGGAGCACCTTGCCGACCTTGTTCACCTCGGCCGCCGCGTTGAACGGGTCGGCGACGATGTAGCCCTGGATGGAGCCGTTCGCGAGCGCGGGCGCCATGTCGGACGGCGCCATCACGACGAGCTTCACGGTGCGGTCGGCCTTCGAGGCGTTGCCCTGCGTGAGCGGCTTCAGCCCCGCGTCGCGCAGCAGCATCTGCAGCACGACGTTGTGGATGGAGTAGTAGAAGGGGATCGCCACGGTCGCGCCGGCGAGGTCGCCCACCGCGGTGACGTCGGGGCGCACGGTGAGCGCCGAGCCGCCGGTGTGGTTCCAGGCGACGAGCTTCAGCGGGACCTTCTGCCCGAAGCGCAGCCAGATCGCCATCGGCATCAGGATGTGCACGACGTCGACCTGCTTCGCCTGGAACGCCTCGGCGAGCTGCGACCACGAGCGGAAGAGCGTCGGCTTCGGCGCCTCGAGGCCCTTCGCCTGGAAGGTGCCGCGGCCGTGGGCGACGAGGAGCGGCGAGGCGTCGGTGATCGGCAGGTAGCCGACGCGGAGCTGCGTCTCCTCGAGAGCCGCCGCCGGCGCGTCGCCGGCGCTCCTCGCCGGGGCGGGTGGCGCGGCCTTCGCGCCGTCGGAGGGGGCGTCGTCGGAGCCGCAGCCGATGAGCGCGGCGCCGGCGAGCCCTGCGAGGCTGACGCCGGCGAGCCGCAGGAACGAGCGGCGCGCCAGGGGCGAACGCATCGGCGCCGGGGTGGGGTCGGTCATCGGGTTCCCTCCTGGGTCGGTGCGGGGTCGAGCGCGGAGCGCGCGAAGCGAGGCGCTCCCTGGGCGGCCAGCGCCAGCCCACCGGCCGCGCGTGCGGCGGCAGCTCCGGCGTTCACGCCCATGTAGGCGCGCAGGATCTCCTCGCGGAGCGCGCTCGACTCCGCGGAGGAGCGCGTGCGGCTGGGGCCGCGCGCGGTCTCCCAGACGTGGCGGATGCGACCGGGACCCGCGCTCATCAGCGCGACCCGGTCGCCCAGGTAGACGGCCTCGTCGACATCATGCGTCACGATCACGACCGTGAGCCGCAGGCTCTGCTGGATGCCGACGAGCCAGTCCTGCAGCGAGGCGCGCGTGAGCGGGTCGAGCGGGCCGAACGGCTCGTCGAGCAGCACGACCTGCGGCTGCGTGACGACCGTGCGCGCGAGTGCCACGCGCTGCGCCTCGCCACCGGAGAGCTCGTCCGGGTAGGAGTCGGCGAGCGGCGCGATGCCGAACGCGGCGAGGATGCGCGCTACGCTCTCGTGGTCGCCGGCGCCGCGGTTCGCCGCGTAGCGCAGGCCCAGGCGCACGTTCTCCTGCACCGTGAGCCACGGCAGGAGCAACGGCTGCTGGAAGGCGATGCCGACGCTCGGGTGCGCGCCGTCCTCGGCGCCAAGCTCCACGCGGCCCTCGGACAGCGGCTCGAGGCTCGCGATTGCGCGCAGCAGCGTGCTCTTGCCGCACCCGCTCGGCCCGAGCAGCGCGAAGATGCGCTCGCGCTCGATCTCCAGGGAGACCTGCTCGAAGACGGTCTGATCGTGACCGCCCACCTGGAAGCGCTTCGTCGCGTCTACGACGCGGAGCGGGACAGTAGCCATCGCAGCTGGATCTCCGTGGGTGACTGCACCGGAAGGAACGCGGCCTCGCGGAGGCGCCGCGCGGTGTCGCTGGAGCTCATGTACCCACGCCCGCCGGACACCTTCGCCTCGAGCGCGACCGCCGAGACGCAGAGCGTGCCGAGGTCGAGCCGCAGCTCGAGCAGGTCGCGCACCGGGAGCCGCGCGCGGTCGGCGGAGCGAGCGGCCTCGCGCATCCGCGCCTCGGCCGCAGTAAAGCGCGCGCGCAGCGCCTCGTACTCGGGTTGCACGACCGCCGCCTGGCCGGTGAGGCGCGACCCGGCCTCCGCCAGCGAGCGCGACGCGAGCCCCCAGCAGAACGCGGACTGCAGCAGGATGAAGACCGGGAAGATCGTGCGCGCGAAGCCCTCGAAGTCTTTGGTGATCGCGTAGCGGGGCGTGATCCGCGCCTCCGTGAACAGCGGGGACGAGCTCGCGGTCGCCTGCAGCGCGAGCAGGGGCGGGTAATCCGCGATCGCCACGCCGGCGGTCGATTCCGTGTAGGCAAAGACGACGCGGTCGCTCGGGTCGTCGGCGTTCGCGGCCGCGCTCACGGAGACGAACGGCGCCTCGAGGTTCGAGGCCCAGGCGATGCGTCCGCTCACGAGCAGGTCGGGCCCGTCGCGGCGGAAGGTGAGCGGCATCGGCGCGCCGCCGAGGTAGTGCGCCATCGCGCCGGCGAACGAGGTGGAGCCGGCGACCTCGCCGGCGAGCACGCGCGGCAGGAGGTGGTCGCGGAGCGTCGTCCCTGGCGGCGCCTGGTGCAGGTACTCCACGCCCATGCGGTGGCACCAGAACGCGAAGGCCTGGCTGACGTCGTACTGCGCGATCGTGCCGATCGCCTCGACCGCGCGCTCGAGATCGGCCGGCCGCTCGCACCCGTCGACCCCGAGCGCCGAGAGCCCGAGCCCGCCGACGAACGCGAGGCCGTCGCGCACGGAGGCGCGGTTCGCGTCGACCTCGGCGGCGCGCGGCTCCACGTACGCGCGGATGCGCTCGCGCAGGGAGGGCTCGGCGATCAACGCGGGCGCGGTCACGCTGGCTCCTTGTCGAGCCGGCTCAGCCGGTCGACGGGCGTGCTGACGGCTTCGCGCGCGCGGCGCACGGCGTCCTCGTCGGGAGCGTCGTAGAGGCAGACGCACTTCATCATGTCCTCGCGCACGTAGGTGCGGAGGAAGCTGGTCTCCGGCACCTGCGCGTACAGCGGCGCCTTCTCGCGCTTGCGCGAGAGGTACTGCTCCATGGAGGTCCCGGAGGGGATGTCCCACTCGACCAGGAAGTTCGCCCGCCCGCCCTTGCGCGCCTTGACCTCCTCCAGCGTCGGCCCGACGAGGCGCACCTCGGCGACGTCGCGGACCGCCACCTCGGCCGCCTCGAGCACCCCGCGCACCACGTCGGCGAGGCGGTGCTCCACGATCGCGTAGACGAGCCCGAGGTCGCGGACGACCTGCACCTCGATCAGCTCACCGCCGGCGCGGGCGACCGCGTCCTCGACCCTGGCGAACAGCGGGGAGAGATCGGTGGCACCGTTGCTCCCGATCGAGACCTCGGCGAGGAAGAGGGGCATGCGCGACTCCTCGAGGTGGATCGAAGTGACCACAGAAATGATGCATTTGTCGACTAGGAAAGTCGACTTTAGGCGACCGCCGGGTGGGGGGCAAGCGCCCCCTTCGGCCCACGGGCGAGCGCGAACACGCACAGGGACGAGTGGAGCCGGGTGGAGCCGCCGGCCGCGAGCGCGACAACTAGCTCAGCTAGCTCAGGTAATAGGCGCCGTCCGCCGGCTTCACCGGCCGCGTGAACCAGAGCGGGCGGCGGAGGCCGCCCGGACCCGGCGCGGGGCGCGTCTGGGCCATCCACTCTCGGTAGGCCTCGTGCGCCTTCTGCGTGTCGACGAGCACGTCGCCCACGCGGTCGCCCGGCTCGGCGCGGCGCACGGTCACGGCCTGGTGCCAGCAGTGCATGCCGCTCACGGGGTCGGGCTGCACCGGGAAGGTCAGGTTCTGGTTCACGCCGCCGTCGGTCCACCAGCGGCGCAGCGTGTCCGGGTCGTCGCTCGCGTAGGGGCGCGGCTGCTCCTGCTGGCGCATCATCCAGCGGCCGTCGGGCCGCCGCTGGATGGAGACGCCGCTGAACGAGCGGTCCCCGCTCGAGCCCTCGGCGAGCCGCCAGCGGCCGATGTGGTGCGAGCAGGCGACGACGCCGGGGCGAATGCCCTCGGTGACGTATACCGGCGCCACGAAGTAGCCGATGCGCGTCTCGATGCGCGCGAGCGAGCCGGTCTCCACCCCCTCGCGCGCGGCATCGGTCGGGTGCATCCACAGCGGGTTGGCGTGCGAGAGTTCGTTCAGCCACTTCGCGTTCGCCGAGCGCGTGTGGATGAGCGTCGGCAGCCTGAACGTCGGCAGCAGCGCGTACTCGTGTCGCGCGTGGTTGAACTTCGAGCGGCTCACCTGGCTGTCGACCGCCACCGGGTAGGCGAGCTCGGGCCAGCCCCAGTCGCGCAGGGTGCTCGAGTAGAACTCGAGCTTCTTCGAGGGCGTGCGGAAGCCCTGCGGCGCGCCGTCGGCGCCGGCCTGCTCGTGGAGCGCGGGCGAGCCCGGCTGGCGCACCTCGAAGACGCCGTACTTGCGCATGTAGTCGAAGGGGCTCAGCCCCTCCTTCGCGGCGGCCTCCGGCAGCCCGGGGATCGTGTGCTCGAAGACCCAGCGATAGTGCTCGTCGACCGTCACCTTCTCGCCCGGGCGGTAGGGCGACTCGAAATACTGGCGGACCCCGAGGCTCCCGTCGGGGTCGATCCGCCAGGAGAGCTCGATCCAGAACTCGTCCTCTTCCCAGACCTCGCCGGGGTTCACCTCGCGCGTGTCGGTGATCGTCTCGCCCATGCGCTCGCGGGCGACGCGCAGCACCGGCTGGCGGAACGCGATCCACTGGCCGTGGTGCGTCTCCTGGCTCTGCAGGTCGTGGCGCTCGGGCCCGAGCCCCATTGGCAGCACGTAGTCGGCGAAGAGCGCCGACTCGCTCCAGGTCGGCGTGAGCGCGGCGTGCAGCCCGACCTGCGACTCGTCGCGCAGCATCTCGATCCAGGAGAAGCCGTCGGGGTTCGTCCACACGGGGTTGTAGACGCGGGTGAAGTACGTGTCGACCTTGCCGCGGCCCTCGCGTACGAAGTGCGGCAGCAGGATGCTCATCTCGTAGTGCGTGAGCGGGAACTCGCGCGGCCAGATCAGCTCGTTCCAGCCCTGCTGCGGCGGCGGCGGGTTGTGGCGCCCGGCGACGAACTTGTTCCACTGGTTCGGCGCGATGCCGCCGGCGCTCCCGACGGCGCCGGTGAGCGCCTGCAGCAGCATCAGCGCGCGCGCGACCATCCACCCGCCGCGATTGCCGGAGGCGGCGTTTCGCCACACGTACGAGGCGAACGCGCTCCCCGCGCGGCCGATCTCGATCGCGACGTCGCGGATGGTCGCCGCGGGCACGCCGCTCTCGCGCTCGGCGTGCTCGGGCGTGTACTCCGCGTAGAGCTCCTTGACGAGGTCGAGGAAGGCGTCGAGGGTGCGCGGCGCATCGGGCTTGAGCGCCGCGAGCGACTCCTCCCAGTTCACCCACTGCTCGACGAAGGCGCGGTTGACGAGGCCTTCCTCGATGATGATGCGCGCCATCGCCAGCACCAGCGTGGTCTCGCTGCCGGGCCAGGTGGGCAGCCAGTAGTCGGACATCGACGCGGTGTTCGACAGCCGCGTGTCGACGGTCGCGACCTTCGTGCCCCGGCGGCGCGCGTCGGTGATGCGTTGCGCATAGGGGTTGAAGTAGTGGCCGGTCTCGAGGTGTGAGTTGAGCAGCAGGATGAACTTCGCGTTCGCGTAATCGGGAACGGGGCGGTCCGACCCCATCCAGAGTTGGTAGCCGAGGCGCGCGCTGGACGAGCAGACGTTGGTGTGGCTGTTGTGGCCGTCGACGCCCCAGGCCTGGAGCACGCGGTCCATCGCGCCGTCGGCCCCGGGGCGCCCGACGTGGTACATGATCTCGTTGCGGCGCCCCTCCTGGAACGCGGCGCGGATGCGCGCGGCGATCGCATCGAGCGCCTCGTCCCACGTCGTGCGCTCGAAGCGGCCGCTCCCGCGCTCGCCGACGCGCTTCATCGGGTAGAGGATGCGTTCGGGATCGTAGACCTGGTTGATCGTCGCCGGGCCCTTCGCGCAGTTCCTGCCGCGGCTGCCCGGGTGGTTGGGGTTCCCCTCGAACTTCGCGATCCGCATCTGGTCGGTGTCGACGTAGGCGAGCAGGCCGCAGGCCGCCTCGCAGTTGAAGCAGGTCGCCGGGACGATCGTGAAGTTCCGTTCGACGCCGTGCGTGTCGATCTCGCGATGCGTCTGCCACTGGTCCGGGGTCGGGTAGGGGCGGACCGGCGCCGCGGTCGGGCGCGGCGCGCTCTTCCCCGGCCCGAGGTTCAGCACGCGCGAGAGGAACGACATCGGCGGCTCCTAGGTCTGCGAGACGGCCTGGCCGGCGCGGACCCAGACCTCGTCCTGCACGAACTGTCCGGCGAGGGCGAGCGCCGCGGCCCCCGCGAGCAGGCCGACCGCGACGTCGCCGCCGCCCGCGAGGTACGCGAGCGCGAGCGCGATCGGGACGGCGTGCCCGGCGACGACGGCC
>VGNK01000013.1 GCA_016866055.1 Chloroflexota bacterium
CGCGTGCGCTCGGGCCGCGACGGCGCCCGCGTCGGCGCGCGGCCTGAGCTCGTTCGCACCGGGGCACCCGCACCCTCGGCCGTCTTCACGTGATCGATGATGCCGCGACGGGCCGCGCGGTCGCGGTGGCCGATGGTCCCGTGGGGCGGGGGCCGGACGGTTGCCGCTACTCCAGGTGGCGCATCCGCGGCACGAAGGCCCAGAGCGCGACCGCGATCGCGACCAGGACGAGCGCCATCGCTCCGAACGCCTCCTGCGGCCCGATCACCTCGGAGAGCACGCCGGCGCCGAACGTCGCGAACGAGACCAGGCTCATCTCCATCATGTACAGGCTCATCACGCGGCCGCGGTAGTCGTCGTCGACGTAGGTCTGCAGCAGCACGCTGCTGAGCGACATCCGGAACGCCTGGCCCACGCTCATCACGACCATGATCAACGCGGTGACCCAGACCACCGTGGAGGCGGCGAAGGCGAGCAGCGCCACGCCCATGATCAGGGTCGCCGCGATCAGCACGCGGCCGCGCTTGCGGTCGGGCATCGCCGCCACGACGACGATGCTCACGATTGAGCCGATGCCGCCGATCGCCTGCAGCGTGCCGATCATGCCGGGGCCGCCCCCGAGCACGGCGATCACGTACCCGGGGAGCAGCATCCGGTACGGCATCGAGAAGAGAACGATCGCGAGGTTCGCCGCGAGCAGCATCAGGATCACGGGCTCGCGCATCGCGTAGGTGAGGCCGAGAAGGATGTCCTTCGCGCCCATGCCGCGACGGCCGGTCCCCGGCCCCCCGTGTGCCCGCGCGGGGCTCGGACCGCGGCGCTCGCCCGGCCGCGCGATGCCGGCGGTCTCGGGATCGGTGACGCGGATGTCGTCCGCGGGGACGCGGAAGAACATCGTCACCGAGTACAGGAACAGCCCCGCCATCACGAAGTACGCCCACTGGGGCCCGACCGCGGCGAGCAGGAACCCGGCGAGCGCCGGCCCGACCATCTGCATCACGTTCATCACGCCCATGCCGAGCGCGACCGCGTTCTGCAGGCGCCGCATGCCGACGAGACCGGGGAGGATCGCCTGCTGCGCCGGCATCTGAAACGCCATGATCGTGCCCTGTGCGAAGCTCGCGGCGAGCAGATGCTCGAAGCGCAGCATGTCGAAGGTGAGCAGCAGCGCCACCGTGAGCGTGAGCAGCGCGCTGCAGAACTCGCCTCCCTGGACCACGTACTTCTTCGGCAGGCGGTCGGCCAGGAGGCCGCCCGGCATCGCAAAGACCAGCCCCGGCACGGCGCGCGCGAGTGAGACGACCCCGAGCGCCGCGAACGATCCCGTCAGGATGAAGACGAGGTATCCGTTCGCGAGCATCTGCATGTTCATCGCCGCGTAGGCGCCGAACTGCGCGAAGAAGTAGGTGCGATATCGAGGCAGCCGCAACGAGTCGAGCGTGCGGCCGCCGAGCCCGCCGATGGCGCTGACCGCGGTGCGCGGTCGCGCCGGCGCGACCGCGGCCGCTTCAGCCTGGCCCGCGACGACGGCGGCAATCGGGGGTGGGGTGGTGGTGGTCGCTACGGTGGCGGCCGTGACCGCACCTGCTCCACCGAGCCCATCCTCAGCGGCGGATGCGATCGACGGCCTCCTCAACCGTGACGTTCACGGCAACGTAATAACACCGAACGCATCGGCTGTCGACGGGACGGTGCGCCGCCGGGAGGGCTGGCGACGGGGTCGGACTCGGGACCTGGTGCCGAAGGTGGGACTCGAACCCACACGAGGTTGCCCTCAACGGTGTTTGAGACCGTCGCGTCTGCCGGTTCCGCCACTTCGGCGCGGTGTGCAGGGGAGGGGTGGAGCGGAAGACGAGGGTCGAACTCGCGACCTCCTCCTTGGCAAGGAGGCGCTCTACCACTGAGCTACTTCCGCCCGCGCTCCCGAGGATACGGCCCGCCGCGCCCGGTTGTCACGGCCGGAGCGGCGCCCGGGGGCGATGCCGCGTGACGCCGGGGCGTCCCGCGTCGGCCGGCCGCGCTACCCGTCGCTCCGCGCCTGCGCGGCCTCGCGCCCGGCGCGCTGCGCCTCCATCTGCTGCTCGTACTCGACGCGCCAGCCCTCGTACTGCGACGGCGGCAGCGTGCCGGCGAGGAATGCGCGCTTCGTCTCGTCGAGCACGCGCCCGGCCTCCGCGAGGAAGTCCTCGAGCGTGCCGTCGTTGTGGAAGACGTGATCGGCGCCGCCGGCCCGGTCCTGCCAGTGCCGCGCCGAGGCGAGGCGCTGCCTCGCCTCCCCCTCGCTGAAGCCGTTGCGCTGCATGAGCCGCGGAAGCGCGGTCTCGTCCTCGGCCGCGACGAGCCAGGTCGCGTCGCACCACGCCGAGTAGCCGGCCTCCATGAGGTTCACCGCCTCCAGGATCGCGACCGTCTCGCGCGGGAGCGTCGCGCGCCACTCGTCGATCACGCGCTGCATCTCGCCGCTGATGTCGCCGATCGCCTTCGTGAGCGCGCCCATGCGCTCGCGGTTGCCGAAGACCTTGCTCCCGAGGATCTTGCGGTCGATCGCGCCGTCGGGGCCCACGATCTCCCGGCTGAACTCGGCGACGATGCGGTCGAACGCCGGCTTGCCCGGGTCATACATGCGGTGGACGACCTTGTCGGCGTCCGCGTGCACGACGGCGTAGCGCTCGACGAGGTGCTGGCAGAGCAGGCTCTTCCCGGTCGCGATCGAGCCGGTGACGCCGAGGACGAGCGGCATGGGGGCTCCCTCCGGTGGCGCGGCAGGACGCGAGAGAGCCTACCGGACGAGGTGCATGCGGGCGAGCCGGAGCCCGCGGAACCGGCCACGACTCGCGGGTGGAAGCCCACGCGTCGCGCAGGGCCCCGATCCCGCGCGCGCCTACGCCGGGACGAGGGTCAGCGTGTGCGCCGCGGCCGCGCGCGCCGCCTCGGGCGCGAGGTGCATCGGCACGCGCTCGTGCCGCCGCCACGCATCGAGCTGGTCGGCGTGGTGCGCGCTCGCCGGGTGCCCCGAGGCGCCGCCGGAAATCACCCACGTCGCCTCCATCGGCCGCGCGAAGTCGACCACCTGGCGGTAGACCGAGAGCGATGTCACGCGCAGGCCGCCTGCGGGCGACCACGCGACGCTCGACACCTGCACGGTGTCGCCGTCCCCGCCGATACCGACCGTGGGCGGATTGAGCCGCTCGGCGAGCGCCGGGAACGACGCGGCGAGCGTGTGCTGCGCGTTCGTCCGGTGCACGTCGGCCCAACGCCAGCGCACGGGGTCGGCGCCGGCGCGCTCCACGGCCGCGCGCCACGCGCTCGCGAGCACCGGGGAGAGCACCACGCCCCACGCGCGCCCGTCCGGTGCCGCGCCGGCGGCGTCGAGCGACCCGCTCACGTTGAACAGCCACCCGCTCACAAGCGAGGCGCCGCCCGTGTTCTCCGCCTCCGTGAGCCACGCCCACGTCTCTGCGCCGACGATCGGCTCGAAGAGCGCCCGCGCCAGCGCGATCTTCAGGTGCGCGTAGAGCAGCGCGGGCGCCGAGCCCGCCGCGAGGTCGCCGTCCCACCCGGCGAGCAGCGCGCGCGCCCGCTCGGCGTCGCCCTCCATCTCCGGCAGCCGCTCGAGCATCGCCGCCCACGCCCGCGCCGCGACCGACGTCGTGTCGCCCTGCAGCGCGGCGATCCGTTCGGGCGTGAGCTTCGCGCCGCCCCCGAGCACCTCCGCGATGCGCGCGGCACGGCTCGGCGTCGTGAACTCGTGCGCGAGGTACGGCTCCTCGCGCTCCCACGGCCGCTGGTTCGCGGTGCCGACGAAGCCCTCGCGCGGGTTCACGGCCTGCGGGAGCGACTCGAACGGCACGTCGCCGGTCCACTCGTGCTCACCGGTCCAGCCCGGGACCACGAACTGCCGCCCCGCGCTCGAGGCGCGCACGGGCACGCGGCCGCGGAAGAGGAACCCGACGTTCCCCTCGGTGTCCGCGCTCAGCAGGCTGTTCACCGGCTCCTCCCAGTCGCGCTGCGTCTCGTGCAGCTCGGCGACGGTGCGCGCGGCGAGCATCGGGCGCAGCGTCTCCCACTGCCGCGCGGGGCGGTCGGTGGCGGTGTAGCGCAGCGTGATCGCGTGGCCCGAGCGCGGGTCGCCGTGGATCACGGGGCCGTGGCGCGTCGTGACGACCTCGAGCGGCTCGGCCGCGGCGCCGCGCACGGCGATCTCGCCGCGCTCGACCTCGGCGTCCGCCCACCCGTCCTCGGTGCGATAGCGGCGCGGGTTCGCGCGGTCGAACTCCTCGACGTAGAGGTCCTGGTAGTCCGCCTGCCCGTGCGTGATGTTCCACGCGACGGCGCCGTTGTGCCCGAAGTGCGGGAACGCCGGGAAGCCCGGGAACGCGGCCCCGGCCACGTTGAACGCGGGGCAGGTCACGTGCGCCTGCCAGTAGACGTTCGGCGCGTCGAGCGGGCGGTGCGAGTCGTTGCAGAGCACGGGGCGACCGGTCGTCGTGCGCGAGCCGTGCACGACCCACGAGTTCGAGCCGCCCTCGTCGCTGCCGAGCGTGCCGAGCGCGGCGGCCGCGCGCGCGAGCTCCTCGACCGCGAGCCGCGCGGCACGCCCGGCGCCGCCGCCCGGTGGGAGGATCACGTTGAGCGCGGCGGGCGCCAGCCCCTCGAGCAGCGCGTAGCGCTCGGCGCCGGCGCGGCGCAGCAGCTCCGTGCGCGCGAGCTTGACGCCGCGCTTCCCCATGATCGCGTGGCGCACCTTGAAGACGAGCACCGAGTGCCACGGCTCCCACGGCTCGGGCGTCGATCCCGTGAGCCCGTACTCCACCGGCAGCGGGTCGCCCCCGCCGATGAACGCGTTCACGCCCGCCGCGTACGCGTCGAACATCGCGCGCGTCTCCGCGGACATCGTGGCGACGTCGGCGCGGGAGGCGGCGTCGAGGCGGAAGCGCCGGAACATGCGGTCGCCCTCGAGCCCCACGGGGCCGGCGAGCTCCGCCCAGCGCCCGGTGCCGCGGCGGCGGTACCATTCCATCTGCCAGAGCCGGTCCTGGGTGCTCGCGAAGCCCATCCCGAACCAGGCGTCGCGCTCGCTACGCGCCTCGATGTGCGGGATGCCGTGGGCGTCGCGACGGATCACGACCGGCGCCGCGATCCCGGCGAGGCGGATCTCGCCGTCGACGCGCGGGAGCGCGCCGGCAAGGTTGAGGTCGGCCGGGCTCTGTGTCGACATCGTGCGCCCCTCCACTGCGCGGCGCCCGCGGTGCGGGCACGCCCGCGCCGCGCCGCCGCTCGCTGCGGTCGCCGCTACTGGAGCATCCCCGCGCCGGCGATCGGCCATGCCGCCTCGACGACGCCGTCGCGCACGGCGTAGAGCCGGCGGTGCAGCAGCATCGTCGAGTCGGAGTAGTGCGGGATCATCGTGACGCGATCGCCGGGCTCGACCCGGGTGCCAGGCGCGAGCTCGAAGATCGTGTGCTCGGCGTTGAGCCCGCGCACGGTGACGCCGGCCGGCGCGACCGCGAGCGGCCGACCCGTGTGCTGGCCGCTCGCCTTCCAGCCGGCGTCGCCGACCGCCCGCCCGGGGACGGCCGTACTGATCACCTGCGCGACGAGGAAGAGCGCGTGGCGGTGGCCCGGCACCTTCATCGAGTCGCTGTAGGTCTGGTCGAGCAGCACGCCGCCGCCCGCCTGCAGCTCGTTGAGCGAGCCGAGCCGCGCGGCCATCCAGTAGTTGCCGGTGCCCCCGCCGCTCATGATCCCGACCGCGATGCCGGCGGCCTCCACCTGGCGGCGCGCCTCCGCGAAGACGGAGGCGGCGGCGGCCGAGCGCGCCTCCTTCTCCTCGAGGTCGGTGATCCCCATGACGTGGCCCTCGTAGCCCATGAGCCCGCGGAAGCCGACGCCGGGGAGGTCGATCGCGAGCCGCGCGAGCGCGGGCGCCGCCTCCGGGGTCACCCCGCAGCGGTTCGCGCCCACGTTGATGTCGACGAGCAGGTCGACGGTGACGCCGGCCGGCGCGGCGGCGGCGGAGATCTCGCGCAGGTTGCGCTCGTCGTCGACGGCGACGCAGACGCGCGCGCGGGCGGCGAGCGCGACGAGCCGCGCGATCTTCAGCGGCCCGACGATCTCGTTCGCGATGAGGATGTCCTCGACGCCGGCGTCGGCCATCACCTCGGCCTCGCCGACCTTCGCGCAGGTGATCCCGACCGCGCCCGCGGCGATGAGCCGCTTCGCGAGCTCGGGCGCCTTGCTCGCCTTCACGTGCGGCCGCCAGACGACGCCCCGCTCACGGCAGACGCGCGCCATCGTCGCGGCGTTGTGCTCGAGGGCGTCGAGGTCGACGAAGAGCGCGGGGGTGTCGACCGCGGTGATCGGCAGGCCGATCTCCGGGGCGCGTGCGGGGGCGGGCTGGGTCATCGGGGCCTCCCGGGCTGCGGGGCCGGCGCTGCAACGCTGCGTGGCGGAAGCCTAGCGGCGGACACGGAGCGGGTCACGGGGGGCGGCGGCGCAGGCGGAAGTCGCCGGACGCCAGACGGGGCGAGCCTGCGGGCCCGCCCCGTCGAAGTCGCGGCGGAGGCGTGGCGCTACCCTCGCGGCAGCCCGAGCCCGCGCGTGGCGATCACGTTGCGCTGGATCTCGGAGGTGCCGGCGCCGATCGTCTCCGAGACCGTCGCCAGGTAGTACGTCGCCCACACCGCGCGGTCGGGCGCGCGCGGGTCGTCTTCGTCGTACAGGCCGCCGTAGAGCCCGAGCGCCTTGACCGCGGTGTTCGAGAGCCGCTGGTGCAGTTCGCTCGAGAAGAGCTTCTGCACCGACGCCTCGTAGTTCGGGATCACGCCGCGGTTCTGCAGCGTGATGATGCGGTTCGAGAAGTTGCGCGCGACGTCGGCCTCGATCGCCCGCTCCGCGAGCGCTGCGCGCGTGGCGCTCGAGCGCCCGAGCGTCGTGCGCCCGCTCGTCGCGTCGCGCTCGGCCTTCACGAGATCGAGCAGGTTCTGCATGCGGTGCTTGAAGCCGACCGCGAGCCCGATCGAGGAGCGCTCGAAGTCGAGGTGCGTGGCGCCCACGTACCAGCCGCGGTTGATCTCGCCGACCGCGTTGCGCACGGGCACGCGCACGTCCTCGAAGAAGACCTCGTTGAACTGGCGCGCGCCGGTCATCTGCCCGAGCGGGCGCACGCTGATCCCCGGCGACTTCATGTCGAGCAGGAGGTAGGTGATGCCGCGGTGCTTCGGCGCGTCGGGGTCGGTGCGCACGAGCGCGAACATCATGTCGGCCGTGGCGGCGCCCGAGGTCCAGATCTTCTGTCCGTTGATCACGAAGTCGTCGCCGTCGCGGATCGCGCGCGTCTGGATCGAGGCGAGGTCGGAGCCGGAACTGGGCTCCGAGTAGCCCTGGCACCACTGCTCCTTGCCCTCGACGAGGCCGGGGAGGTAGCGCTTCTTGAGCTCGTCGCTGCCGTGCACGAGGATCGTCGAGCCGACGTCGGGGACGCCGACGCTCGGGGCCTGCGACTCCGAGAAGACCTCGCGCAGGATGAACTGCTGGATCGGCGACATGTCCGCGCCGCCGTACTCCTTCGGCCAGGCGGGGGCGATCCAGCCGCGGTCGAGCACGGCCCTCCGCCACTTCGCGGTGAGCTCGCGCCGCTGATCCGTGGTGAGGGTGCCGCGGTGCAGCCCGCCGAGGCTCCCCGCGTAGCGCGCGTCCTCGCGGAGCGCGGGCGGCAGGTGCTGGTCGACGAAGCGCTGGACCTCGGCGCGCCAGGCGGCCTGCTCGGGCGTGTCCTTGAAGTCGACCATCCTGCGTTCCTCCGGGACTCGGGCGGCGGTCGGCTGCATCCTACCCCAGGCCGCGCCGCAGGGCCGCCGGGCCTCGCGTGCACCGCCTAAGATCGCGCGGCGCGGGCGCCCTCCGCGCGGGTCCGAACGGAGTGAACGGAGTCCGGGATGCGCGCAATCACGGGCGTGACGCTGATCGACGGCACCGGCGCCGAGCCCATGCGCGACGCGGCGCTCGTGATCGGGGACGACGGGCGCATCGCCGAGGTGGGGGCCTTCAAGCGGCTCCCGCGCGGCGCAGAGGTGATCGACGGCGGCGGGCGGACGCTGATGCCCGGACTGATCGACGTGCACGTCCACTTCTACTCGAACACGAAGACGATGCAGGAGCGTGCCCTCACGCCGCCGACGCTCGCGACCTTCGAGGCCGCCGCGAACGCGCGCGAGACGCTCGACGCCGGCGTCACGACCGTGCGCGATGCGGGCGGCACCCCCGCCGGCTTCAAGCTCGCCGCGGAGCGCGGCCTGATCGCGGCGCCGCGCATGCGCGTCGCGGTGACGGCGCTCTCGCAGACCGGCGGGCACGGCGACGCCACGATGCCGAGCGGCGTACGCATGAGTCGCGGCGACGGCCCGGAGTGGCCGGAGAACCTCTGCGACGGCCCGGACGAGGTGCGCAAGACCGTGCGCAGCGTGCTGCGCGCCGGCGCCGACTTCATCAAGCTGCACGCGACCGGCGGCGTGATGTCGCCCTCGGACGAGCCCGGCTCCCCCCAGTTCACGCCCGAGGAGATCGCGGTGATGGTCTACGAGGCCACCGCGCACGGGAAGACGTGCATGGCGCACGCGCAGGCGACGGCAGGGATCAGGAACGCGGTGCGCGCGGGGGTGGAGTCGATCGAGCACGGGATCTTCCTCGATGACGAGGTGATCGCGGAGATGAGACAGCGCGGGACGTTCCTCGTGCCGACGCTGCACGCGCCGCGCGGGGTGCTGCTGCGCGCAAAGGAGCATCCGGGCTCGGTGCTGCCACAGTCCCTGCGGAAGACACACGAGGTGATCGACACGCACGTCGAGAGCATCCGTGCGGCGTACGAGGCCGGCGTGCGCATCGCGATGGGCACCGACGCCGGCGTCGGCAAGCACGGGACGAACGCGCAGGAGCTCGAGTACCTGACGCAGATCGGGATGACGCCGATGGAGGCGATCGTCGCCTCCACGAAGACGGCGGCCGAGTGCGTGCACATGGCGAAGGAGGTGGGCACGCTCGAGCCGGGGAAGTGGGCCGACCTGCTGCTCGTCGACGGCGACCCGCTCGCCGACATCACGGTGCTGCAGCAGCGGGAGCGACTGCTGCTGATCATGCAGGGCGGGCGCGTCCACCGCGCGCACGAGGACCTCGGGTGCGCATGAGCCGGCTGCCGCCGTCGACGCTCACGCACCTGCAGTGCGCGAGCTGCGGGGAGCTGTACAACGCGGCCGCCCCGCAGACGGTCTGCACGGAGTGCGGGCGCCCGCTCTTCGCGCGGTACGACCTGCAGCAGGCGCGGCGCACGCTGCGCCTCGACGCGCTCGCCGGGCGGGCGTGGACGATGTGGCGCTACCAGGAGGTGATGCCGGTCCTCGACCCCGCGTTCATCGTGACGCTCGGCGAGGGGATGACGCCGCTGCTTCCCGTGCCGCGGTTGGGCGAGGCGCTCGGCGCCACGCACCTCTCGGTGAAGGACGAGGGCGGCAACCCCACGGGCACGTTCAAGGCGCGCGGGCTCTCCGCCGCGATCTCCAAGGCCGCGGAGCTGGGCATCGACGAGGTCGGCGTGCCCACCGCGGGCAACGCCGGCTCCGCGGCCGCCGCCTACGCCGCGCGCGCCGGCATTCGCGCGCACATCGCGATGCCGCGCGACGCCCCGCGCACGACGATGGACGAGGTGCACGCGTTCGGCGGTGAGCTGGCGCTCGTCGACGGGCTGATCTCGGACGCGGGGAAGCTGACCGCGGTCGGCGTACGCGAGCACGGCTGGCTCGACCTCTCGACGCTCAAGGAGCCGTACCGCGTCGAGGGGAAGAAGACGATGGGCTACGAGCTCTGGGAGCAGCTCGGCGGCGACCTGCCGGAGGTGATCGTCTATCCGACGGGCGGCGGCACCGGGCTGATCGGGATGTGGAAGGCGTTCGACGAGCTGCAGCAGATGGGGCTCATCGGACGCGAGCGCCCGCAGATGATCGCGGTGCAGGCCGAGGGGTGCGCGCCGATCGTGCGCGCGCTCGAGGCCGGCGAGGAGCGAGCGCGGCCGTGGGAGGGCGCCTCGACGGTGGCGCCGGGGATCCGCGTGCCAGCGCCCTTCGCCGACGACCTCATCCTGCGCATCCTGCGCGTGAGCAACGGCACCGCGGTGGCCGTGAGCGACGACGAGATCATCGGGGCGATGGCCGAGTTCGCGGAGTCCGAGGGCATCGACGCCTGCCCCGAGGGCGCGGCGACCCTCGCAGGGCTGCGGCGGCTGCTCGCGGACGGCCGGGTGAACCCGAACGTGCACATCGTGCTCTTCAACACCGGCACCGGGCTGAAGCACCCCGAGCTCCGAGCGCTGGTGCGCGAGGACATGGACTGATGCCCGAGCGGTACGACCTCGTCCTGCGCGGCGGGACGGTCATCGACGGGAGTGGCGGGCCGGGCGCGCGCGCCGACGTCGCGGTGCGGGGCGACCGCGTCGCGCGCGTTGGCGCGGTGGACGCGGACGCGGCCGCCGCGGAGGTGATCGACGTCTCGGGGCACGTGGTCTGCCCCGGCTTCATCGACGTGCACGCGCACGACGACACGCTCGTGCTGATCGAGCCCGACAACGAGGGCAAGGTGATGCAGGGCGTGACGACCGTGATCAACGGGAACTGCGGCGCGGGGGTCGTCCCGCAGAGCGCCAGCCGGCGCGTGCTGGAGAGCGAGGCACCGCTCCCGGAGTGGGACTCCTACGGCGGGTACCTCGACGCGATCGCGAGGCAGCCGCCATCGCTGAACGTGGCCACGCTCGTGGGCTTCGGGACGATGCGCGCGGGGGCGCTCAGCGGCGCGCAGGTGACCCGCCCGGCGACGGCGGAGGAGATCGAGCGCATGCGCGCGTGGCTGCGCGAGGCGCTCACGGCGGGCGCGTTGGGGATGTCGACCGGGCTCATCTACGAGCCGGACCGCTACGCGACGACCGACGAGATCGTCGCGGTTGCGCAGCCGCTCGCGGCGGGCGGGGGGCTCTACGCCTCGCACGTGCGCGGCGAGGGGGAGACGCTGCTCGCCGCGCACGCCGAGGCGATGGAGATCGGGCGGCGCGGCGGCGTGCCCGTGCAGATCTCGCACCACAAGGCGAGCGGGCGCGCCTACTGGGGGTACGTGCGACGCTCGCTCGCGCAGATCGAGGAGGCGCGGGTGCGCGGCGAGGACGTGACCGCGGACCAGTACCCGTACACCGCCGGCAGCACGCGGCTCGCGGCGATGATCCAGAACGGCTGGTTCGGGGACGGCGCGGACGGCGCGCGCGAGATGGAGGTGCTGCTCGCGTCGGTGCCATCGCGGCCCGCGTGGGAGGGGCGCTCGGTCGCGAGCCTTGCGAGCGAGCTCGACCTCCCGATCGAGCAGGCCGCGCAGCGCATCGTCGACGAGGGCGGCGCCTCGACCATCGCGATCATGTTCTCGATGGACGAGGCCGACGTGCGTACCGTGATGCGCCACGAGAGCACGATGATCGGCACCGACGGCATCGGCTGGGGGTCGCGGCCGCACCCGCGGCACTTCGGGACGTACCCGCGGATCCTCGGGCGCTACGTGCGGGAGCACGGCGTGATCGCGCTCGAGGAGGCCGTGCACAGGATGACCGCGATGCCGGCGCAGAAGTTCGACCTGCGCGGCCGCGGCGAGCTGCGCGAGGGCTCGATCGCCGACCTCGTCGTGTTCGACCCGCGCACGGTGATCGACGTGGCGACCTACGAAGATCCGCGACGCCCGCCCGCGGGGATGCCCTACGTCTTCGTGAACGGCTCCGCGGTGGTGCGCGACGGGGTGCACACCCACGCGCGGGCCGGCCGCGCCGTGCGGCGCGGCGTGGATCGCTGAGCACGCCGTCGCCGCGGAGCGGGTGGAACGCGTCCGCCCGCGTTGGGAGGGTCGAGGCGACCGCGCAGGCGCTGGGCTGGCAGCGGCCGCGCTCAATCCGCGAGCGTCGCGCGCGCCCCCCGGTGAGCACGAAGACGACGGCGGCGACGATGCTGCTCAGCGCGTCGCCGACGGGGGTGCAGGCGCGCGGCGGAGAGCCAGCCGACCTGCGTCGACGAGTGGTGGATCGCGTGGAGGCGCCACGCGGGTCCCCACGCGTGGAAGACGCGGTGGCTCCAGTAGCCCGTGAAGTCGACGAGCAGCACGATCACCAGCGCCTGCAGCCACGCGGGCTGCCCGCGAACGGGCTCTCGCGAACGAGGAACGCGCGCTCCGTCGGTCCGTTCAGGCTGCGCGCCGCGCTGATCCCGGTGGCGATGACCGCGGCGATCACGGCGACGCGCGTCACCCACTGGCCGATCGAGCCGACGAAGAACCAGTACGCGAGGTCGGTGCGGCCGGCGCGGCTGGCCGGCGACGGCGGGCCACCGGCGGTCGATCACGAAGAAGACGAGCGAGAGAGCACGGCGAAGACGACGACCAGGATGACCGCAGGGCATAGAGCATCGAGGCCTCCTCGCGGAGCGGCGGCTGCCTGTGCAACGCCCGCGAGGGCCGGCGGCGTTCGGGGCCGATCGCTCCGCGGGGCGTCGGGGGCCCCGCTACCAGGTATGCTCCGCTTCGTACGGTCGGTGCTTCGTGCGCAGCGCGGCGTCCCAGCGCGCGAGCGCGCGGTCGTCGGCCACGTCGAGCAGCCCGGCACGGTCCGCGTCCGAGGCGCTGAGGCGCCCCCACACCATCGACGCCAGCGTGTCGGGGGTGAGCGTGAAGTCGACGTCCCCGCCGTCGACGCGCGTCACGCGGCTTGCCTCCGGGTCCGTCTCGAGCTCCCAGCGGCCGGCGTTCCACGGGCAGAGGTCGTCGCGCAGCTCGAAGCGGAGCGAGGCGCGCTCGGGATAGGGACGCTGCGTGAGCGCGTCCTCGAGCGTGACGAGACGGGCCATGATGCCGTCGCGGGCGCGGATATCGAGCATCCGCGGCTCGGCGATCATGTTCGGCAGCGGGTCGTCGACCGGCGCATTGTCCCAGCGGATCTCGCGCGCGTTGTCGTAGGTCGCGAGGACGCTCCACAGCGCGCGGTGCGCGGCGGGGGTCAACGCGAAGTAGTCCATGATCGCCACGTAATGTCCGGGGCCGGGGCCCGTGAAGCCGCCGGGGCCGGCGTGGTATACGACATAACCCATCGGGTCGCCGGCCTCCTCGTAGGCGAGGATCGTGCGCCGGTGGCCGGGCGGGGGATCGGAGAGCGGCCCGGCGTCCCACATCGCGCGGCCTCGGTGGACGAGGGCGGTGCGGTCCTCGCGGAAGCGCCGGTAGACGTCGACGAGCAGCCCGAACTCGGTCTCCAGGTCGACCTCGCGGATCGTCCCGCGCACCTCGGACGGGTGCACGAAGATGAGCTGGCGGGGGTCGATGCGATACGAGTGACGGATGTTGATGGTGCCGTAGCCGTAACGCTGGTAGATCGCCATCCACGCCGGGTGCAGGCCGGCCATCGCGACCTGCCGCTGCTCGTGCAGCGTCTCGAAGTGGCGCGTCGTGATCGCGCGGAGGAAGCCGCGGCGACGGTACGCCGGGTGGGTGGAGACCCACGTCACGCCGGAGATCGGCGCCGGCGGCCCGTTGAAGCGGATCTGCAGGGGCCACGCGGCGTAGGTCGTCGCGACCCGGCCGTCCTCAAACGCGCAGAGCGTCCAGTCGGGGTGCATCCCCTGGAACATCGACAGCGGGAGGCCGAGCTGCCGCGAGGCCTGCTGCGCGACCTCCGGCATCTCCTCGGCGCGCGCCGCTCGGATCTCAACCATCGTCGGCGCCGCCCTCAGCGGGGCTTGAACTTCGGGGCGAAGACCCCGGGCGCCATCTCCTCGAACGCGACCTGCACCGGCATGCCGACGCGGATCTTCTCGTTCGAGACGCCGACCATCGCGGCGCTCACGCGCGGCCCCTCGTCGAGCTCGACGACCGCGAGGTTGTACGGGACGTCCTTCGCGAGCGCCGGGTGGTAGACGCGGTGCATCACGCCGAACGTGTGGACCGTGCCGCGGCCCGAAGCCTCGACCCACTCGAGATCGTCGCGCAGGCACTCGGTGCACACCTCGCACACGGGCCAGTGGAACGCCGAGCAGTCCCGGCAGCGCTGCAGCATCAGCACGCCGCGGGCCGCGCCGTCGAAGAACGGCGCGGATTCGTCGTCGGGGGCGGGGACGGGGCGCTGTGCCTCGGTCGTCATCATCGGCTCCCCTTCGCGGTGCCCGCCGCCGGGTCGGGCGAGAGGATCAGCGTGGCGTGGTGGTCGAGGATCCCGCCCTGCGTGGAGACGAGCACGACGTCGTGCTGCGGGACCTGGCGCTCGCCGCCCTGGCCGCGGGTCTGGATCACGGCCTCGGAGACCGGCGTCATCCCCCACATGTAGTAGCCGGAGAGCTGCCCGCCTCCGGTGTTCGTCGGGTGGGAGCCGCCCGGCCCGAGCCTGCCGTCCGCGACGAACGCGCCGCCCTCACCCTTTCGACAGAAGCCGTAGTCCTCGAGCGTCACCATCGTCGTGTACGTGTAGCAGTCGTAGAGCTCCCGCACGTCGACGTCGCCGACGCCGACGCCGGCCATGCCGAACGCGGTGTCGCGCGCGGTGATCGCGCCGGTGTTCACCTCGTTCTCGTAGCCGGCGCGACGCGGGTTGCCGGGGTGGCCCTGACCCATGCCGATCACGTAGACGGGCGGCTGCTTGAGGTCGCGGGCGCGCTCGGCGGAGGTGACGATCACCGCGATCGCGCCGTTGGTGACGAGCGTGCAGTCGAAGAGGTGGAAGGGCTCCACGATCCAGCGCGAGTTGTGGTAGTCCTCGAGCGTCATCGGCTCGCGTTGCATCGCCGCCGGGTTCATCGTTGCCCACGCGCGGGTGGAGACGGCGACCGCGCCGAGCTGGTCCTGCGTCGTCCCGTAGAGCGCCATGTGCCGGCGCGCGGCGAGCGCGTACATCGTGTTGGCCGCGCCGAAGAACCCGTACGCGGGGGCGAGGCTCGCCATCCCGCGCGGGCGGTTGGCGGCGCCGCCGTACGCGGCGCCCGCGCTCACGCCGGGGCGCAGCGGCGCGTCCGCAAAGACGCACGCGACGGTCGTGGCGAGGCCCGCCTGCACCGCGAGCGAGGCGAACTGCACCATCTGCCCGGCGGTGGAGCCGGCAGCGTTCATGTGATTCACGAGTTTCAGGTTGCGGAAACCGAGGGTCGGCTGCAGCCCGAGCGAGACGCCCTGCGTGACGCCGGCGTTGATCAGCAGCCCGTCGACGTCGTCCTTCGTGAGCCCGGCGTCCTCGATCGCGAGCCGGATCGCCTCGGCCGCGAGCCCGGACGCGCTCTTCGTATAGTCGCGCGTCATCGCGGTCATGCCCAGCCCGGCGATCGCGCCACCGCCGGACGGGTTGAAGCTGGCACTGTAGGCCATGCGATCGCCTCTCGCTGCTGGGGCCGGTTCGGACCCGCGGATGATAGCGCCTCGCCCATGCTCGGCGCCGTCCAGTGTGTCGGCGGGGCGCCCCTTGGAGCGGCGCCGGGCGAATCGGAGCGGACGGATGGAGCTCGAGCGGGCAGCGGTCCGCCGGTCGGTGCACGGCTCGCCGCGGAGCCGTCCCTATACTGGCGGCGCCGGTGCGCCGGGGCCCGGGGCGCCCGCCGGACACGGCCGTGGGAGGTTGCCCATGTTCTTCATCAGCGTCGTCAAGCAGTACGAGCGCGCGGTGATCTTCCGGCTCGGCCGCTACGTCGGCACGCGCGGGCCCGGGCTCGTCATCTTGATCCCCCTCATCGACCGCGGCACGAAGGTCGACATGCGCGAGCAGGTGCTGGACGAGCCCGCGCAGTCGTCGATCACGCAGGACAACGCGCTGGTCGACATCGACTACGTCGTCTACATGCGGGTCGTGGACGCGGAGGCGGCGATCATCAACGTGCAGGACTACAGCCGCGCCGTGCGCAACCTGGCGACGACGACGCTGCGCTCGGTGATCGGCGATATCACCGTGGAGCAGGTGCTCTCGCAGCGCGAGCAGATCAACCAGGTGCTGCAGAGCAAGCTCTCCGCGGAGACGGTGCGCTGGGGCGTCGAGGTGAAGGCGGTCGAGATCCGCGAGATCACGCCGCAGCGCGACATCCAGGCGGCGATGACCCGGCTGCTGACCGCCGACCGCACGAAGCGCGCGCTGATCACGGAGTCCGAGGGCGACCGCCAGGCCGCGATCAACCGCGCCGAGGGCGCGAAGCAGGCGGCGATCCTGGAGGCGGAGGGCGCGCGCGAGTCGCAGATCCTGCGCGCGGAGGGCGCGCGCCAGGCGGCGATCCTCAACGCGGAGGGCTACGCGATGGGGCTCGACCGCATCTTCCAGGTCGCCGCGCGCGTCGACTCCAACACGATGGGGCTGCAGTACCTGGAGATGATGAAGCAGCTTGGGCAGGGCGCATCCACGAAGTGGATCATCCCGATGGACCTCGCATCGGTCGCGGGGCCGCTGGGTGAGGCGCTCGCGGGGCTGGGCCGCAACGGCGCGCCGGGCGGGGGCGCGACGGAGCGCGAGCCCGCGCGCTGAGCGGCGGCCGCGCCGCGGACCGGCTAGAGCAGCCGGCCGCCGCTCTCCTCGGAGCGTGCGAGGTAGCCGCGCGCGATTACGAGGAACACCGCCGTCCCGAGCAGCGTCACCGTGCCGGTCACGATCAGCACGATGAGCAGGATCGTGCGCAGCGTCAGCGCGGTCGACACCTGCCCGAGCGCGATGCTCAGCCCGAGCACGATCGCGACCGCGGCGCCCGCCCCGAGCACGCCGCCGCTCGGAACGAAGAACTCCATCGCGAGCAGCGCGAGCCCCACGAGCAGAAGCGCGACGGCGGCCTCGCCGGGGAGCAGCGTGCCGAGCCCCAGGAACGCGAGCAGCAGCGCGATCACCCCCACCGTGCCGGGGAGGAACGTGCCGGCCATGAAGAACTCGGCCCCGATCCCGACGATCCCGGCGATCACCAGCAGCGAGACGACGAACGGGTCGCTCACGATCTGCAGGACGCGTTCATAGAGGTTCGGCTCGGCGTCGGCGCGCGTCCCGAGCGCAACGTTGAGCTTCACGATGTCGCCGTTCAGCAGCCGCACCTCGCGCCCCTGCACCGCCGCAAGCAGGTTCTCGACGCTGGGCACGACGAGGTCGACCACCCGTTGATCCACAGCCTGCTGCGGCGTCGCCGAGACCGCCTCGCGTACCGCCTGCTCGGCCCAGTCTGCGTTGCGGCCGCGCAGTTCGGCGACCCCGCGCGCGAACGCGACCGTGTCGTTCTCGACCTTCTTCCCGAGCGCGCCCTTGACGTCCTCGCCGGTCGCGGTCACCGGCGCCGCCGCGCCGATCGTCGTGTTCGGCGCCATCGCCGCGATGTGGCCCGCCATCGCGATGAACGTCCCGGCCGACGCCGCCTGCGCGCCGGTCGGGCCCACCCACGTGATCACCGGCACGCGCGACCGCTCCACGCGCCCGACCACGCGCTTCATCGCGCCGATCTCGCCGCCGGGCGTGTCGATGCGGAGCAGGATCCCGGCCGCCCGCTGCTCCTCCGCCTGCGTGATCGCGCGGTCGATGTAGCGCTCCATTACGCGGGTGACGGTCCCCGTCGCCGAGAGCATGAAGAGCGCGCCCGGCTCGGCCGTCGTCGCGCACGCCGGGAAGAGGAGCAGCGCCCCCAGCGCGGCCGCGCTGGGGGCGGCCGCGCGGGTTCGCCGGCGAAGGGCGCGCACGCCCCGCCGGGCCGAATTGCGCACTCGTTCACACATTACGTCGTGGTTATACTCCGCCGGAGCGCCGTCCGTCCGGCGCCGACGCCGCGCCGAGGGGACCGGCGGCTTGATGCACGCCGGGAAGGGGATCCAGTTGCGTCCGATCGCGGAAGTCGCCTCCACCCTCGGCCTCGCCTGGGGCGATCTCGAGCCGTACGGAACCGACAAAGCGAAGATCCCGCTCCGCCTCTTCCCGCAGAGCGCCCACCCCGCGCCGCTCGTGGTCGTCACCGCGATCACCCCGACGCCGGCGGGCGAGGGGAAGACGACGACCTCGATCGGCCTCGTCGACGGGCTCGCGAAGTTCGGGAAGCGCCCCGTGCTCACGATCCGGCAGCCCTCGCTCGGGCCGCTCTTCGGGCGCAAGGGTGGGGGCACCGGCGGCGGGAAGGCCACCGCGCAACCCGCGACCGACATCAACCTGCACTTCACGGGCGACTTCCACGCGATCGAGTCGGCACACAACTTCCTCGCCGCGATGGCGGATCACGCCGCCCACAGCGGCGGGATCGCCGGCTTCACCGGGGAGAGCATCAGCTGGCGGCGCGTGACCGACGCGGAGGACCGCGCGCTGCGCCGCGTCGTCACCGGCATCGGCGGGCGCGCGGACGGGCCGCTGCGCGAGACCGGGTTCGACATCTCGGCCGCGTCCGAGATCATGGCGATCCTCGCGCTCGCGCGTGACTACGACGACCTCCGCGCGCGGCTGAGCGACATCGTCGTCGGCTGGACGAGCGACGACCGTCCCGTGACCGCGGCCGAGATCCAGGCCGTCGGGTCGATGATGGTGCTGCTCAAGGACGCGCTGAAGCCGAACCTGGTGCAGACCGCGGAGGGGAACCCCGCGATCGTGCACACAGGGCCGTTCGGCAACATCGCACACGGCTGCTCCTCGATCGTCGCTGATCAGCTCGCGCGCGCCTGCGGCGACTACGTCGTCACGGAGGCGGGCTTCGGCGCCGACCTCGGCTTCGAGAAGTTCATGGACATCAAGGTGCGGCAGGGGGGCGCGCACCCGTCGGCGGCGGTGGTGGTCGCCACGGTGCGCGGGCTCAAGTGGCACGGCGGCATCGAGATGGACGCGATGGCGGCGCCGAACGTGAAGGCGGTCCACGGCGGGAGCGCGAATCTCCGGCACGCGATCCAGATCGTCAACCGCTACGGGCTCCCCGCGGTCGTCGCGATCAACCGGTTCCCGCAGGACGCGCCCGAGGAACTCGCCGAGGTGAAGCGCGCGGCGCTCGAGGCCGGCGCTGTGGCCGCCGTCGAGGCGAAGGGCTTCGCCGAGGGCGGCGAGGGGATGCGCGAGCTCGCGGAGGCGGTCGTCGGCGCGGTTGAGGGCGGGAGCGCGAAGGTGCGGCTGCTCTACGACGACGGCGCGCGCATCACGAGCAAGGTTGAGTCGCTCGCGACGCAGCTCTTCATGGCCTCCGAGGTCACGTGGGGCCCGCGCACGCGCACCACCGCTCGCCGCTTCGAGCAGAACGGGTGGGACTTCCCGATCTGCATCGCGAAGACGCACCTGTCGATCTCCGCGAACCCGCGCCTGCGCGGCGCGCCGGAAGGGCACATCTTCCCGGTGAGCGAACTGCGGGTCGCCGCGGGCGCGCGGCAGGTGATCTGCCTCGCGGGCGACATCATGACGCTTCCCGGGCTGCCGGCGCAGCCGAACGCCTACGACATCGACCTCACCAGAGACGGCGAGGTCGTGGGGCTGCTCGGCACCTAGGCGGGCGGGTGCGGCCCGCCGCCTCAGGCGGGCTGGAAGATCTCGACCGCGTTCCCGGACGGGCCCTCGACGAGCACCTGCGTGCCGCCGGGTCCGGTGAGCGGCTCGTTGCGGAACGTCGCCCCGGCCGCGCGCAGCGCGGCGACGGTGGCGGCGATGTCGCCCACCTCGATGACGAGGCGGTTCCAGCCGCCGGGCGCGGGCGCCGCGCCGCTCGGCATCGGCCGTCGCGCGGAGGTGCCGGGGCCGCTCAGCCAGAGCCGCAGGCCGTCGCGCTCGACGATCGCGAAGGGCGGGCCCAGGCGCTCGGCGAGCGCGAAGCCGAGACGCCCCAGGTAGAAGTCGACCGCTGGGTCGACGTCGTCCACGATGTACCGCACGGTGGGCACGCGAGCCCGCCTCCCCCGGCCCGCCGCCGTCAGTCGCCGGCCGCGTGCTCCGGCACGCGCGCACGCTTGATCGTCCCCGCGCGCTCGAGCGCGTCGAGCGCGGCCGCGTCGAGCGCGAGGTCGGAGCGCAGCACCGCCTCCGTGTCGGCGCCGAGGATTGGCGACGGCTGCAGCGGGACCGCGCCCTCCATGCGGATCGGGTTCCGCATCAGCTTGACCTCGCCGGCGATGGGGTGCTGGACCGTCTGGATGAAGTCACGCGACTGCAGGTGCGGATCCGTGAAGAGGTCGAGCGAGCTGAAGACGTAGCTGCAGGGCACGCCGGCGGGGCCGAGCACCGCCATCGCCTCGTGCTTGGTCCGCTGGCGCGTCCATCGCGCGATCTCCTCCCAGAGCTCGAGCTTGTGCTCCATGCGCGTGATCGGGTCGGCGAAGCGTGGGTCGGTGAGGAGGTCGGCACGGTCGATCGCGAGGCAGAGACTGTCCCACATGCGCGGGGTCGTGACCATGATGAAGACGTGGTCGTTCGGGTCGTCGCCCCTGCAGGGGTAGGTGCTCGTGATCGCGCCGCCATGGTGGATGCCCGTGCGCGGCGCGGGCCTCGTGCCCCAGTCCTGGAGCCCGAGCGTGCGCATGAAGATCGTCACGGCCTCCTGCATCGAGAGCTCGATGAACTGGCCCTTCCCGGTGCGCAGCTTCTCGACGTAGGCGGCGGTGATCGCGAGCGCCGTCTGGATGCCGGTGCCAGAGTCCCCGATCGTGGGGCCGGGGTGCAGGGGCGGGCCGTCGGGCTCACCGGTCACGGAGAACGTGCCCGCCGCGGCCTGGGCGACCCAGTCGTACGACTTGTAGTCCGCGTAGGGTCCCGAGAGCCCGAAGCCCTTGATGCGCGCGTAGATCAGGCCGGGGTTGCGCGCGCGCATCACGTCGTAGCCGAGGTCGAGGTCTTCGATCACCCCGGGGCCGTAGTTCTCGACGAAGACGTCGTGGTGCTCGGCCAGCTCGAGCAGCAGCTCGCGCCCGCGCGGCTGCTTGAGGTCGATCACGATGCTGCGCTTGTTCGCGTTGTAGTTCATGAAGTACTGGGTGTGGTCGAGGTTGCGCCCAACGCCGCGGCCCGGGTCGCCGTGCGGGGGCTCGACCTTCACGACCTCGGCGCCGAGCCAGGCGAGCATCTGCGTGCACGAGGTGCCGGCCTCGTACTGGGTCATGTCGAGTACGCGCATGCCTGCGAGGGCGGGCATCCTCAGCTCCTTCCGGCCTCGAGCGAGCCTCGATGTGCGTGGACGCATCGTACCCCGACGCGACGGCCGGCGGGCGCGGGGGCGGGGGCGGGGCGCGCGTACGCTCAGGCCATGGGGCGCGCGGGCGGCGGTCCGTCGCCGGGTCGCCGCCGCATCGGGTGCGGCGTGTCGAGCGCGGCGCCGGCCAGCTCGCCGTGCACCTGGCGCTGGCGGCGGTTCTCGAACCGCGCGATTGGCACGGCCGGCAGCGTCGTGATGTGCGCCCCGGCGCGCACGCCAAGCTCGAGGGAGAAGCGCGCGGCCGCCTCGTTGTCGGGCGCCTCGACGATGCTGACGAAGTCGTAGTCGCCGAGCACCCCGTAGAGGCCCAGCGATTGGATCTCCTCGGTGGAGCAGGCCGCCTCCGCGCGGATCAGACTCTCGGGATCTTCGAGCATCGCCTCGCGACCCTCGGTCGTGAGCGTAAGGAGCAGGATGTACGTGGGCATACGCACTCCCCTTCACACGCAGTATGCGCGATGGAGGCGACCTCCGGGCCGCTGCGCGTCGCCGACAGGGGGCGCTCCGACGCTCCGGGTCTCCGTGCGGCCTCCCGCGCGGCGGAGGTCGCCCCGCCGGAGCGCCTCGCCCACCTCGCACGCGGCGATGTGGTAGATGCCGACCGCCATCGTCGATGACTCGCGCTCGGCGCGCCGCCGGTTGACGCGCCCGCGCCGCCGGCCAGCGGCGCCGGTGAGCCCGGCGCGCGCAGCGGCCCTCGCCGACCATCCTCCCGCTCCGCGCGACGATCGCGCCGCCTCCACGCTCGCCTGTTGCGGCTGTCGTCGCTCCGCGCGCATGGGCTCGCCTGCGTGAGCGGCGCGACTATGATGCGACCCTCCTCGACACGTCACCGATGTCGCGCGATCGCGCGAACGAGTCGGCATGGCGGCGCAGGAGCAGCCGGGGCGGACGTGCCTGCGGATCCGGCGAGCCGGCCGGGGACTCGGCGCGCTCCGATGCGCGGGAGGGTGCGGCGATGCAGCTGGGCGTGATGTCGCTCGGGGGGAGCCTCGATGAGATCGTGCAGGGCGCGGTCGACGCCGAGGCGGCGGGCTTCGCGACGTGCTCGATCGCGAACATCTTCGGTCACGACGCGATCGGCGCGCTCACGCTGGCGGGGGCGCGCACGTCGCGCATCGAGCTGCTCAGCGCGGTCGTGCCGATCTATCCTCGCCACCCCGCGGCGATGGCGCAGCAGGCGCTCACGGCGGCGGCAGCCTCGCGCGGGCGGTTCACGCTCGGGATCGGCCTCTCGCACCAGATCGTGATCGAGGGGATGTTCGGGCTCTCCTTCGACCGCCCGGCGCGGCCGATGCGCGAGTACCTGTCGGTGCTGACGCCGCTGCTGCGCGGCGAGCCGGTGCGCTTCGAGGGAGACGCGTACACGTTCCGCGGCGCGCTGCGCGTCCCGGACGCGGGCGGGCCCGTGCCGTGCGTGATCGCGGCGATGGGGCCGGCGATGCTGCGGCTCGCCGGCGAGATGACGGACGGCACCGTGCTCTGGATGACCGGCGCGAGCGCGATCCGCGATCACGTGGCGCCCCGGGTGCGGCTCGCGGCCGCGCGGGCCGGGCGGCCGGAGCCGCGCGTGATCTGCTCGCTCCCGGTCGCGCTCACCTCGGACACGCGCACCGCGCGTGAGCGCGCCAACGCGCAGTTCGAGACGTACGGGCGGTTGCCGTCCTACCGCGCGATGCTCGACCGGCAGGGCGCGCCCACCCCCGGCGACGCCGCGCTGGTCGGCGACGAACGCGCGCTCGACGCGGCGCTCCGCGAGCTCGAGGAGGCCGGCGCGACCGCGTTTCACGGCGCGCCGTTCGACGACGGCACCGGCTCCGAGGAACGCACGCGGGAGTTCCTCGCCTCGCGCGCGCGGGAGCGGGCGGCGGCTCGTGCCTGAGTCGCTGCGCATCTGGCGCGTCTACACCGGCGACGATGCGCAGACGCACGTCGAGCCGCTCGAGGTGCCGCTCGGCGAGCCCCGGCGTGGCGGGGCTATCTCCGAGCTCTTTGCGGGCGGCGGGGTGCTCTTCCGGCGCACCGGGCTCGACTACGACCTCGAGTGGCACCCGGCACCGCGGCGTCAGCTCGTCGTCACGCTCTCGGGGCGCGGGGAGATCGAGACGAGCGACGGCACCGTGCTCCCGCTCGAACCGGGGACGATCGTGCTCGTCGAGGACGTGGACGGCATCGGGCACAGGTCGCGTGCGGTTGGCGAGGAGCCGCGCGTCTCGCTCTTCCTGCCGCTCGATCCTGGAACGCGTTTCGCCTGACCGCGTCGCGCGGCCGGAACCGTTGACCGGAGTGCAGCACTCTCCGCGCGCACGCGGCGGCCGCCGCGCGCCGGTGCGGCCCGGTCTCGGCGGGCGGAGCGGAGGTGGCCCCGAGCCCACGGGCCGGTAGGGGCCGGTAGATCGGGCGAGGCGTGCGACGCGCGCTCGCGTCTACGGCAGTTCTGGCCGCGCTCGTCTTCGCGCCGCCGTCGTCGAGGCCGATCACCCGGACGACGGCCTCGACACGAACGATGTCCGGCCGCACGCAACTCCCCGTGGATCTACGCGTCCGGCCGGAACGGCGACCTCTACATCCTGAAGGAGTTCGGCGCGGGCTCGTCCAAGCAGGGGAAGCCGTAGCGCGGCGGGTGCCGGCGCGGCCGCCGGCTCGACGCCACGCAGCGAGCGGGGAGGGCGCCGCCCTCCCCGCTCCGCGTCTCCGCGCGCGAGGCGCGGGGTAGCGCGAAGACGCTACGCGGAGGCCGCGTGCTCCCGCGATCCCTCAGAGCACCCGCGCGGCGTCGTTGTCGAGGATCGCCTCCGCGAGGCGCCCGAGACCGACCTCGTGCACGAGCCGCATGCGCTCGTCGGCGTGCGCGCCCGCCGCGCCGATCGCGAACGTCGCGAAGGCGAGCAGCAGCGCGACCGCGTACATGCGCTGCGCAGCGCCACGCTCGTATCCCGCGACGCCGTCCGCGGCAAGCGCCTCGAGGTAGGCGTCGAGCAGCGGGCGCTCGAGCGTCCGACGATCGTCGGGCGGGAGGTCGAGGCCGAGGAAGTACGCCACGTCGTACACGCCGCGGCAGCGGCACGTGAACTGCCAGTCGATCGCGGTGACCCGCGTGGCCGCGGCGTCCCCGCCCGCGGCGGCGTCGGGCTCGTCGAAGAAGAGGTTGTCGAGCCGGTAGTCGCCGTGCACGACCGTGAGCGGGGGCGTGGCCGCCTCTTCGAGCAGCGCCGGGTAGCGCTCGACGGCGCGGTCGGCGATCGGGCGAAACCGCGCGGGGAGCGCGACCGCCTGGCGCGCGAGGCCCCAACCGCGCGCGAACGCGCCCTGCACCCCCTGCGCGCGGTCGAGCCCCACGGTCGTCAGCGGTAGCCACGCGAGGTCGCGCTCGAGCGCGGGCGCACCCCACCAGCGCGCGTGCACGCGCGCGATCGCGCGGAGCGCGGCATCCGCCTCCCGCTTCGAGCAGCCGGCGAGCTGGTCGCCATGACGCCGTGCGCCGAGGTCCTCGAGCAGCAGGAGGAGCCCGCCGTCGTCCGTGAGCCCCGCGACGTAGCAGGTGGGCGCCGGTAGCGCACCGGCGGTAGCGAGTTCCCGGTAGGCGCGCACCTCGCGCTCGTACCAGCGCTGGAATCGCGCGACCCCGCGTGACGCCGCGGCGGACGCCGGGAACTTCACGATCAGGCTGGCGGGACCGCTCCCGGTCGCGTACCCGGGAGTGATCCGGTAGACGTCGCCGTTCACCCCGCCGAGGTCGACCGGCGCGATGCGCAGACTCGCGATGCGGGCGCTCGACGCGAGCGCCCGCGCCTCGACGAGCCGCGCCTCGAGCCACTCCGGGGTGATCGCGGCGGGCGACCGAGGCAGGAGGGCGTCGCTCACGGCCGCGGGCTCAGCCCGTCCGGCGGAACAGCGCCGCGATCGGCGTCGCCCACGCGAGCAACGCCTCGTCCGCGCCGAAGCGACCGGCGATCTGCAGCCCGAGCGGGCGGCCGTCGCGCGTGCGCCCCGCCGGGACGGTCACCACTGGCAGCCCCGCGTGCGTCCAGGGGAGGTTCATCGACGGGTCGCCGGTGCTACCCAGCCCCTCAGGCGCGGGCCCGGTGGCGGCCGGGCTCACCCACGCGTCGATCCCGTGCGCCGCCATCAGCGCGTACAGCGCCTCGCGGAGCGCCGCGCGCCCGGCGAGCCCCGCCACGCGCGCCTGCTCGGGGATCGCCGCCGCCAGGTCGAGAAGCATCGCGCTGCGCGGCCGGAACAGCGCCGCGTAGTCGCGGAAGCGGTCGCGGTGCACCTCCGCGAACTCGGCGGTCGTGAGCGCTCGGTGCCGCGCGGCGATCCCGGCGATGTCGCCGAGCGCCTCGACGCGGCGCACCCCGTACCCGGCGCCCTCGAGCTGCGTGAGCTGCTCGTCGAACGCGGCGCGCGCCGCCGGTTCGGCCTGATCGAGGTACGCCCCGAGCGGCACGCCGAGCACCGGCCGCGCCGTAACGGCGGCGGCCGCGCTCTCGTCCCAGCCGTCGACGAGCACCGCGGCGGCGAGCCGCGCGCCCTCCACGTCCTGCGTGAACCACCCGAGCGTGTCGACCGAGCGCGAGTACGGGAGCACGCCGTCGATCGGGACGCGGCCGTAGCTCGGCTTCACCCCGACGATGCCGCAGAACGCGGCGGGTCGGATCACCGAGCCGACCGTCTGCGAGCCCAGCGCGAGCGCGACGCTTCCGGCGGCGACCGCGGCGGCCGAGCCGCTGCTCGACCCCCCCGGCGTGTGCCCGGTGGCGTGCGGGTTCGCGGTAGGCCCGGGGTCGAAGAAGGCGAACTCCGTGGTGACCGTCTTCCCCGCGATCAGCGCGCCGGCCTCGCGTAGCCGTCGCACCACCGCCCCCTCGGCCATCGCAAACGACTCCGCGGGCACCGCGGAGCCGGCGCGCGTGGCGAAGCCGTCGGCCGCGATGATGTCCTTGAGCCCGACGGGCACGCCGTAGAGCGGCGGCCGGCGCGCGGGGTC